>CALBJW010000125.1 GCA_937893145.1 uncultured Prevotellaceae bacterium
CTTGAAGGGTGAGCTTGAACTGGTGAAGTCTCGCGAGGGTCAGCCATTCCAGTATGACAAGGAGTTGGAAGATGCACGTCAGAAGTACGACGAGTACACCGACCTCATGAAGAAGGAAATGGAGGAGAAGGAAAAGAAGTACGCAGAAATGGACAGCGACGTGGAAGCTGCAACAGGTATCACTGACAATAATGACGATGATGAGGACGATGACGAGAATCTTTATCGCATTGTCGAGGATAAGTCAACCGTTGAGCGACTTGAAGCTGAGCCAAAGATGAAGGCTTACCGTGCTATGCAGGTTATAGACGGTCGCCTGTATTCTCCTATGGCAGCAAAGGTTGACGGCAAGCTCAGTTCCGACAATCCATTTGACACATGGACAGAAGCCGAGGAAACGTCATTCGACTTTACTCCAGAGCAGGTTACTGCCATGGAGGAGCTTGACAACTCTGATAAGCCAGGCGAAGTTGAAATCATCAAGGGCAAGCTTCGTTACCGCAAGGATAGCAAGACAGGCAAGGGAACATTGCAGTTCCACTTGGTGAAGGGTGACGGCACAGACCTGTGGGCAGCGTACAACCCATATATTCACAGCTCTCTGATGATGTTGAATGACCAGTTTACGTCAGCATACAAGCGTCCTAACATTGTTGTCGTTGAGGTAGAGATACCAGAAAGCGAGCTTACAAGCGGCTATCGTGCAAAGCTTGCAAAAGATGCTGTAGGCATGGCAGAGTGGAAAGCAGGACCAGTTGCAGGTCAGCTTCCAAGTGACATGGGCAGAAAGGTTATGCTTTCACGCTGGAGCAAGGTTAAGCGCATTGTTCCTTATTCAGAGGTTGCAAATCATGTTGCAGCCGTCCTTTCTACTGCCGAACAGAAGAAGGGCGAGAAGCTGCGCCTTCCTATTGACTCATTCCACCCAGAGCTACGCAAGGAGTTGGAGAAGCGAGGTTTCGAGTTCGAGCACGGTCTTTACACAAAGGAGAAGACCGACAAGAAGGGAAATCTCATAAAGGCATGGGATGATAAGACCGAGGAAGAAAAGCAGCAGGCATACAAGGGTGCAGCGTATATTGACGATGCAGCCATTCAGCAGCTCAATGATGAATTTGAAGGAAAGTGGATGCGTCGTGAAGGCGACATAGACGTTGAGAGTCCTGTTTCTGACTCTGCCATGTCTGAAATGGTGAACCGTGTCAATGAGCTTGCAGCCAAGTTGCATCTTGACAATATCGAGATTGTCACAGACACCTCTATGCTTGAAGGTAAACAGAAGAAGGCAAAAGGCTTCTACAGCCGCAAGACTGGAAAGATTACCATTGTCGTTGCAAACCATTCAGACCTTGCTGACTTGGAGAAGACTGTGCTTCATGAGTCAGTTGCCCACCATGGACTGCGCAAGCTGTTTGGCGAGCACTTCAATACATTCCTTGACAATGTTTATAGAAACGCTGATGCAGATGTCAGAAAGCGCATTGCCGAGCTTGCAGCCAAGCATGGCTGGAATTTCCGTACTGCGACTGAGGAATATCTTGCAGGACTTGCAGAAGACACAGACTTTGAGAATGCCAAGAAGACAAGTTGGTGGGATAAGGTAAAGCGTGCTTTCCTCGATATGCTTCACAAGATAGCATTCGACGAGTATGACGGTGATGTTCTCACAGACAACGAGCTTCGCTATATCCTTTGGAGAAGCTACAGCAATCTGAATGAAAATGGCGAGCACGGTATCATCAATGCCGCAAGGAATGAAGTGATGAAGCAGAAGCTTCTTGTCAATGATAAGCCAAAGACGGCTGCTGAGAAGGCTATTGATGCAATAAAGCAGCGTGTCATGGAACTGTTTGAGCAAGCTGGTAGCGGTGAGTTTACAGGAAAGCCTAAGAGCATCGGTAGATTAAGCAGTGAGGGCAAGGCACTCTTGGAGAAGCTCTCTGGTCAGAAGTTCAAGGAGTATATTGACTTCATGCTAAATCCGTCAGACCTCAACCATATTCGCGGTGATCACTACGGCGAGAATGAGAAGGACAAGGGAAACAATATTCCTTTGACGGATGAAGACATTATGAATCTGGTTGATGTAATCAATCAGCCTGACGGCATATTGTATGGTATCGACAAGAAAGACGGCAGAAAGCTGTTCTTCTTCCTAAAGGATGCAGGAAATGGACTGTATAATCTTACGGAGGTTTGCAGTACCAAGAAAGGCAATATCACGGCAAAGAGTTTCTTAAAGACAAAAAAGAAAGGTATCAACCAGCGAGTTATGGAGATTACCGACTCCCTACTCCCTACGTCCGTAACGTACTCTGGCGAATTCCTTTCTTCGGGTGCAAAGTTACCAAATTTATTTGATATACAGAAAGATTTTGACGAAAATGTTGAAGAAGATGATATTTTCTTCCGTGACGGCGACCCCGAGGAACGTGACAGAAAGGATGCACGTTACAGATATGAGCAGCGTGTTAAGAGTGGCATGTATCAGACGAGAGAAGCGATGCTCGACAGTATGCTTGGACTTCATGAAGCCATGAAAGCCATTTATGGCAAAGATGTGAATATTGAGGACATTGCAGACTTTGAGAATGCTTACACTAACGAGAACCGCCTTTCAAGCTTCAGTCAGAATGAGGCAGAATTATTTGAACGTCTATTGCTCAAACCTTTGCTCGCTGAGGTTTCCAAGCTGGAGAAGGACGGCAGCAGCCGTGATGAAGTAACACGTTACATGATGGCGAAACACGGACTGGAGCGTAACGAGGTTATGGCAGCCAGAGCCGCAAAGAAAGCCTTTGAGTCTGAAGACAACAAGGATGCTACAGGAAATCCTATCAAGAGCGAGGCAGATTTCCTTGCCGAGTATCGCGAGAAGGATTTTGGCGGTATCACAGGACTTATGGAAGAGAGTGACCTTTCTATAGCCGAAGGACTTGCGCAGCAGTTTGTCAATGACTTTGAGAATAATCATGACACCACTGAGCTTTGGGCACGCACCAACGACGTAAGCAAGGCTATTCTCAGTAAGCAGTATGAGTGTGGCATGATGAACAAGGACACATACGACGATATTTCAAGCATGTATGAGTTCTATATCCCTCTCCGTGGCTTTGAGGAGAAGACGAGTGAAGAAGCATACGCTTACCTTTCAAACAAAAACTCTGCCTTCAATGCGCCTATCAAGAAAGCACATGGCAGAAAGAGCGTTGCTGATGATCCTCTCGTAAACTTGCAGACTATGGCAGAAAGCTCAATACTCATGGGCAACAGGAACAAGCTTGTAAAGCAGAAGTTCTTGAACTTTGTTCTGAACCATCCAAGCGACCTTGTTAGCGTAAGCGACCTTTGGATAATGTACGATGATGTTGAAGACGAGTGGAAGGCAGTCTTCCCAGACAATATCAACGACGATGATACTCCAGAGGTTGTTGAGCAGAAGATGCAGGACTTCGAGGAGAAGATGCAGCAGCTTGCAGAGGCAGACCCCGACCACTACAAGAAGGGCAAGGACACTATCAACATTCCTTACCGTGTAGTAGGTAATGCTAACCTCCGTCAGCATCAAGTATTGGTGAAGCGTAACGGCAGAGACTATGTGCTTACTATCAATGGCAACCCAAGAGCAGCACAGGCACTGAATGGACTGACAAACCCAGACAATGAACTGCGAGGCTCAATCGGTTCGGTTATAAACACAGTCGGTGCTGTCAACAGAACTTTGTCAAGCCTCTACACAACAATGAGTGTTGACTTCGTGGCGAGCAACTTTCTGCGTGATACCGTGTATGCAAATACAATGGCATGGATAAAGGAGAGTCCTCGTTATGCAGCTAAGTTCAATTGGAACTACGTCAAGACCAAGCGAGTTATGCACCTTCTTGGCAAGTACAGAAAGGGTACGCTCGACATGAACAATGAAACTGAAAAGATGTTCTACCAGTTCATGATGAATGGCGGCGAGACTGGCTATATGCGAATGGCTGACATTGATGAGCACAGAAAGCAAATCAAGAAGGCATTGAAAGCCATGAACGAAAAAATCCCTGCTCGTATGGTACGAGAACTTGTTACAACATGGATAGGTGAAATCGGACGTGGCATTGAAATGCGTGCAAGATTTGCTGCATTCATGACCAGTAGGGAAATGGGACGCCCCATTGGCAGGTCTATTTGGGACGCAAAGGAAATCAGCGTGAACTTCAACAAGAAGGGTGCAGGCGACAAGTTCCTCGGTGCAACAGGTCAGACCTTCATTGGCAATGCTGCATCTGGAGTATCTGGTGCAGGCAGAGCACTCTACTGCTTCTGGAATGCTGCTTTGCAAGGAACCTTTGGTAACTTTGGCAAGTATGCGATGAGACATAAGGGTAAAGCGGCAACTGCTACTACATTATTCTTCTCTATAGGTCTTCTTATTCCTTCACTTGCTGCTGGAGGTGGTGACGATGATGATGACTCATACTTCGACATACCAGAGCACACTCGCAGACAGAACCTTATTATCAAGGGATGGGGCAAGACATGGATAAAGATTCCTTTGCCTATTGAGTATCGTGCTATCTATGGACTTGGAGAGCTTGCAGGATGCACAGTATTCAACAATGAAAAGCTTGAATATGGCAAGTTAGCAAAGCAGTTAAGCCAAGTATTGCCTGTTGACTTGCTTGAAGGTGGAACAGCTTTATATCCAAGTGCAGTGAAACCTTACGTTGAAGCAAAGAACAACGAAAGCTGGTACGGCTCTCCTATATGGAAAGATACGCCATACAACAAGCACATGCCAGAGTGGACAAAGGCATTCAAGAGCACCGACCAACGCCTTGTTGCCATGTCAGAGATTCTTAACGAGATGAGCGGCGGCAACAAGTACAAGAAGGGAGCCATTGACATCAACCCTGCAAAAATGGAATACCTGCTTAAACAATATGCTGGTGGTCTATTCACTTTGGCAAATCAGTTTGGCAGCATGTATGACGTTGCAACAGGAGATAAGGAGTTCGACTGGAGATATGCACCTGTACTTAACAGAATGTTCATGACAGGAGGCGACGAGCGCAATGTTGGTCGCGGACTGAATGAAAAATTCTTCAAGTACATGGAAGCATACGATGCGAAGACCAGCGAGTTCTCTGCTATCAGAAACGACATGAGTCTTCCAATGGATAAGAAAGCCGAGCTTATATCAGAGATTGTCACTGATCCAGAGTATATGAAGATGCGTGCCACAAAGAACGTGTATTCAAAGATGAACCAAGCATACAAGCAAGCTATGGAACTTGGTAACACGGAAGCTGCTGACCGTTTGTTAAAAGAGATGAACATGCTAAAGCGCAAGTTCATAGATGAAATGGAAGCAGACGATGCGAGGAAATAAATAAAACGAGTGTGTGGTGAGGTTTTATTACCTTTGCCGCACACTCATAAAAACCCGAAACAGTCATGACAGAAGAAAGACTTATACCAATGAGCCGTATTCGTGGCAAGCACGCATCGTTAGATACGGTTCAGCAATCAAAGGAGCATGGCAACCGCCGTGCCTTTGACGTGTTAGCGGAGGCGCAGATGTATTGGAACAACATGTACCGTTTCCGTGAGGACAGAGAGCGCAACAAGCGTTACAACTATGGCGACCAGTGGAAGGACAACATCAAGGTTGACGGCAAGACGATGAGCGAGGAGGAGTATATCAAGTCACAGGGCAATGTGCCTTTGAAGAATAACCTCATCCGCAGACTTGTCAACACCGTTCTTGGTGTGTATCGTCAGCAGGCAAAGGAGCCAATATGTACGGCACGCGACCGCGACGAGCAGAAGTTAGGCGAGACCATGAGCACCATTCTTCAGTGCAACATGCAGCTTAACCGTATGCAGGACGTGTATTCGCGCACCATGGAGGAGTTTCTTATCAGTGGTCTCATTGTTCATCGCAAGTGGTTCGGCTGGCGTAATGACAAGCTGGACTGCTGGACGGACTATGTGCAGCCCAACAATTTCTTTATAGATAGCAACATGCGTGATTTCCGTGGCTGGGACTGTAGCTTCATCGGTGAAGTGCATGACATCAGCTTTGAGACCCTCTGCCAGAAATACGCAGAAGGACCAGAAGACTGTCAGCGTTTCCGTGAGATCTACAGCTGGAGCCATGACAAGCGCAGCTACAACACATACATGCAGCAGTTCGGCTACTCCCTTAACAAAAACCTCGACTTCTTTGTGTGCAGTGACGCTTCACGTTGCAGAGTCATAGAGGTGTGGAGGAAGGAGAGCAAGCCACGTTACCGCTGCCATGACTACAACAACGGCGACGTTTACAAGATAGACGTTGAGGACTACAAGGCAATGGTTGAAGATGTGAACGCCGACCGTATCAGACGCGGTACCGCCATGGGCATGAGCATGGAGGAAATACCACTCATCAAAGCCAAGTGGTTTATGGATGATTACTGGTATTACTACTTCCTCACTCCATTCGGTGACATCTTGAAGGAAGGCGAAACACCTTACGAGCACAAGAGCCACCCTTACGTCTTCAAGGCTTACCCATTCATCGACGGCGAGATACACAGCTTCGTCAATGACGTTATCGACCAGCAGAGATACACCAACCGCTTGATTACCCTT
>CALBJW010000126.1 GCA_937893145.1 uncultured Prevotellaceae bacterium
CCCAGATACGACCATCGTTACGGAGAGACTCAGACATAAGAGTAAGCTTAGACTGCTTGTCACCGTGAACAGGGATACAAGTTGGGTGAATCTGTACGTAACATGGGTTTGCGAAGTAAGCACCCTTACGGTAGCAAGACATTGCAGCTGTTACGTTACAACCCATAGCGTTAGTAGAGAGGAAGTATGTGTTACCGTAACCACCAGTAGCGATTACGACTGCATTTGCAGAGAAACGCTCGAGTTCACCAGTTACGAGGTTCTTAGCGATGATACCGCGAGCACGACCGTCGATGATAACAACGTCGAGCATTTCGTAACGAGTGTAGAGCTTAACCTTACCAGCGTTTACCTGGCAAGAGAGTGCTGAGTAAGCACCGAGGAGGAGCTGCTGACCTGTCTGACCCTTTGCATAGAAAGTACGAGATACCTGAGCACCACCGAATGAACGGTTAGCAAGTGTACCACCGTATTCACGAGCGAAAGGAACACCCTGAGCAACACACTGGTCGATGATTGAGTTAGATACTTCAGCAAGACGGTAAACATTAGCTTCACGAGCACGGTAGTCACCACCCTTTACAGTATCATAGAAGAGACGGTAGATAGAGTCACCATCATTCTGGTAGTTCTTAGCAGCATTGATACCACCCTGTGCAGCGATTGAGTGAGCACGACGTGGTGAATCCTGAATACAGAAGTTAAGAACGTTGAAGCCCATCTCACCAAGTGATGCTGCTGCAGATGCACCAGCAAGACCTGTACCTACAACGATAACGTCGAGCTTGAGCTTATTCTTAGGGTTAACCAAACGCTGGTGTGCCTTGTAGTTAGACCATTTTTCAGCAACTGGTCCCTCAGGAATTTTAGAATCTATATTGATTGCCATAATGTTATTTACAATTTAATCATTTACGATTTACCATTTTTATTACATCATGAATGGAAGAACCTGTCCATCACACTGTCCGAGGCAGTCAGGGCAGAGAGCGAATGCGATAGCAACAGCTGCGAACATAGCCATAACTACTGTTGACCATACATAACCGATGCACTTCCAACGGTTGAACCAAGTGTGACCACTCCAACCGAGAGTCTGCATTGCTGACCAGAAACCGTGAGTGAGGTGCATCCAGATAGCTGCAATCCAGATGAGGTAGAGAACTACGAATACTGGATTAGAGAATGTGTACTTGATCCAGCCGAAACCATCTGTTGGAGCGCACTGAAGACCTTCAGCACCGATGATTTCTGCCCACATCATGTTAGCCCAGAAGTCGTGGAGGTGGAGAACAAGACCGAGAGCTACGATGATACCGAGCACGAGCATGTTCTGGCTTGCCCATTCTACGATAGCAGGCTTGTCAGTAACAGCATACTTGTTGTTGCCACGAGCCTTGCGGTTCTGGAATGTAAGGATGAATGCGTAAACAACATGAAGAGCCATGAGAGCAGCAAGACCCATAGTAGCAACAATTGCATACCAGTTTGAGCCGAGCAATTCACAGATCTGGTTGTACGCACTCTCACTGAAAAGTGCAACTACGTTCATGCAACCATGGAACGTAAGGAAGAGAATGAGTGCAGTACCTGTAACGGACATGATCACCTTTCTTCCGATTGAAGAGTTACATAACCACATAAAATGTTTTGAATTTAAGTTATTAATAAATTATTTAGTTTGTTTTTTTGTATTACCGCGATTTAATAGCTTTATGACGTTATCTTATAATTTGCAAAAATAGAAAATTTAAAAGATATGAACAAAAAAATACATGAAAATATGCTGAGAAACCCTTTAATTTCTCAGCATATCCATAAACTTATCTACTTTTTGTTTCTTCTGTTCATCAGTTAAATCTGCAAATTCATCATCAACAAAGTCGATGATAGCTTTTTCAGCCTTTGCTCTCATCTGTGCTTTGCCGGCACGAAGACCTGACGAAAGTTCTGTTTTTGGTAGTAATTGTCTGTTGAAATTTCCGTCGCTCATAATTTATATAATATTAATGTGGCAAAGTTAGGAAAAATCTGTAACTTTGCAAAAACAAAAACCAAAATGCTTATGACTACAGACGAAAAATACATGAAGCGCTGCATCCAACTGGCTCAAAACGGGCAGCAGAATGCACAGCCAAACCCTATGGTCGGAGCCGTCATCGTGGCTCCTGCAGAAGATGGTTTGCAAGAGGGAAGAATTATCGGCGAGGGCTACCACATACGTTGTGGAGAAGGTCATGCCGAAGTCAATGCTTGCGCCTCAGTTCGTCCTGAGGATGAGCATCTGTTGAAAGATTCTACTATATATGTGAGTCTGGAACCTTGCAGTCATTATGGCAAGACTCCTCCTTGTGCCGACCTTCTTGTCAGCAAGGGTTTCAAGCGTTGTGTCATTGGTTGCCAGGACCCTTTTGCAAAGGTTCAGGGCAGAGGCATAAAGAAACTGCAAGATGCTGGCATTGAGGTGACTGTCGGTGTGCTTGAGGATGAATGTAAAGCATTGAATAAGAGGTTTATGACTTACCACGCCAAGCATCGCCCATTCGTCACTTTGAAGTGGGCACAGAGTGCTGATGGTTTCATCGACGGACACATTTCCACTCCTTATACTCAGATGGTGTGTCATAAGCGCCGTGCTGAACATCAGGCTATCATGGTGGGAAAGAAAACCATCGAAATCGACCACCCAAGTCTTACTACTCGAGAGTGGTATGGTCCGAATCCTAAGAAGTATGTTGCTGCAAGCAATCATAACCTTTTCCTCGACCTCAGTCTCGATGACAATCAGGACATATATGGTGATGCAGAATGTATTTCTGGAGACATTCAGACAATGCTTAACAACATGTATAACGATGGTATTCAGACACTTCTCGTGGAGGGCGGAGCACGACTCCATCAGTCTTTCATCGACAGTGGCCTTTGGGATGAATGCTATGTTGAGACTGGCAGTGATGCCATCAGTGGTTCCGTTCCTGCTCCTATACTCAAGGGTGCAATCCTCGTGGAACGTGAAGAATATATGGGAAGAGTGATAGAAAAATATGTAAAGAAATAAGTAACACGAAAAACAGCACCCGAGAACAAACTTCCGGGTGCTGTTTCTTATATATATTATAAGGTGTGATTACTTAGTCTTTTCCTCAACCCACTTGCGAGCATTAACGAATGCTTCAATCCATGGAGTGACATCGTCCTTGCGGCGGTCTGCTGGGTAGTTAGCCTGCTGCCATGGGAAGATAGCACGCTCAAGGTGTGGCATCATAGCGAGATGACGACCATCGTTAGAGCAGAGACCAGCAACGTCGTATGTAGAACCGTTAGGGTTTGCTGGATAGCCTGAGTAGTTGTACTTAGCAACAACATTGTACTCGCTTTCTGCCTTTGGAAGACTGAAGTTTCCTTCTCCGTGAGCAACCCAGATACCGAGCTTGTTGCCTGAGAGTGAGCCAAACATAACTGACTTGTTCTCTGGAATCTGAAGTGTAACGAACTCTGACTCGAACTTGTGAGATACATTGTGGAGCATCTGAGCATAGTCCTTAGCATCTGTTACAGCGTGATTATTGTTGAGGAGACCGAGTTCAACCATCAACTGACAACCGTTACAGATACCGAGTGAGAGAGTATCTTCACGAGCATAGAACGCATCGAGTGCTGCCTTTGCCTTAGGGTTGAAGAGGAATGCACCTGCCCATCCCTTAGCCGAACCAAGAACGTCGGAGTTAGAGAAACCACCACAGAAGACAATCATGTTGACTTCTTCAAGTGTCTCACGACCAGTCACGAGGTCTGTCATCATCACGTCCTTAACATCGAAACCTGCGAGGAAGAGAGAGTAAGCCATTTCACGCTCACCATTTGTACCCTTCTCACGGATGATAGCAGCCTTAGGACGAGAACCACAGTTTGTAGGGCGAGCCTCAATACCGTACTGTGCAAGCTTACCTGTGAAGTCTGCATTGAACTTATGCTCGATTGGCTGGCTCTTGTAGTTCTGAAAACGCTCCTTAGCCATACCGTTGAACGACTGCTTAGTGTCGAGGCGATATGAAGTAGAGTACCAGATGTCACGAAGCTTATCAATATCGAATGTGCGTGTACGACCGTCCTTCTTAACGACAACCGAACGCTCTGCGATTGGGTGACCAATCACGATGCAACCAACACCTGCATTCTCAAGCATCTTAGTCACATCCTTGAGGTCACTATTCTTAACCTGAATAACAACACCTGGGTTCTCAGCGAAGAGACACTTCACGATGTCGTTCTCAGCCATGTTCTTGAGATTTGCCTCAATACCGCCCTTAGTGTTGGCGAATGTCATTTCGAGGAGAGTTGTGATAAGACCACCAGCACTGATATCGTGACCTGCGAGAAGGAGTTCTTCCTTAACGAGTTCGTTAACTGCGAGGAATGCATCACGGAAATATTCTGCGTTCTTCACTGTAGGAACATCGCTACCTACCTTACCGAGTGACTGTGCGAATGCTGAACCACCAAGTTTGAGTGTGTCGAACGAGAAGTCGATGTGAAGGAGAGTTGTGTCTGGGTCATTTACGAGAACAGGACTAACAACCTTACGAACATCGCTTACCTCACCACCTGAAGAAACGATAACTGTACCAGGGCTGACAATCTTGCTGCCATCTGGATACTTCTGAGTCATCGAGAGAGAGTCCTTACCTGTAGGAACATTAATCTGGAGTTCGCAGCAGAAGTCTGAAAGTGCCTTCACACCTGCATAAAGACGAGCATCCTCACCCTTCTGTGAGCGGCAAGGCCACATCCAGTTAGCAGAGAGAGATACAGAGTCGAGTCCTTCTGACATTGGAGCCCAAACGAGGTTTGTGAGTGATTCAGCAACAGAAAGTACCGAACCAGCTGCTGGGTCTGCAAGACCTGCCTGTGGAGCATGACCGATAGCAGTAGCGATACCCTTTGTGCCACGATAGTCGAGTGCCACACATCCGCAGTCTGAGAGTGGCAACTGAATCTCACCCTGACACTGCTGACGAGCAATCTTACCTGTTACGGAACGGTCAACCTTGTTTGTCAACCAGTCCTTACATG
>CALBJW010000127.1 GCA_937893145.1 uncultured Prevotellaceae bacterium
CCTCCTTGCCCCAACCTTCTGCTATCAGCCATTCTTCAAAGTCAAGCTGATACATTTGCTTGCGGATGATACTACCGACAGGTATGGATGCTGTATTGCGAAGGGCAATGCCGAGCAGACTGCCACTGGCGATGTAGGTGAACTTGTCTTCTTCTCGCAAGAATTTCAGCATGGTAAGATACTGTGGGTAGTGCTGTATCTCATCAAGAAAGATGAGCGTATCGGACTTATCGCCCAATTTTCCACCCGCAACCATGCTTAGTGTCATATAGAACTCGTCCAGCCCTTGTATGTCACGGAATAGACCATCAGTTTCGTCGTCTCTAACAAAATTCACTTCGACGAAGTTCCTGTAGAGTCGATTGCCAACTTCACGTATTATGTATGACTTGCCTATCTGTCTGGCTCCTTCTACGACCATTATCTTGTCATTGCCTGAGCGTAGGTGTGCCTCAATATCTGAGCTTATTTTTCTGTAAAGCATAGTAGAATTACACTTTTTCTTGAATTTTACGCTTGCAAAATTACACTTTTTTCATTATATATGCATCAACATATTACACTTTTTCCCGATTTTTTGCTGTATTAGTATGATTCATCATGATTTTTCAACTTATGTAGGGCTACGCTACGCTTTCGTTTGAGGGGTTCTTTTGGGCATGGTATAGGGGTTTCCCCCATCATTTAGGAGAAATACGTGGAGAGATAGGAAAAAGCACCTTGGAATGGTGGGGGAAAGTGCGTAACTTTGCAGCGTCGAAAAGAAAAAGACGAAACGCTTCGGTACGAAACGCTGACGCTACGAAACGCAAGGCTACGAAACGGCTAAAGCCTACGAAGACAAATAAAATAAAAAAGAGTATTAACAAACCCTCCCGCATCCATCTGGATAGCCTCCCCCATCGGGGGCTGGGGGCCAAAAGAAAGGAATTTGATTATGATGACTTTTAAGACTTTTGCAATGGCAATGATGATGGCAGTGTTTGGTGTTACTGCTTCGTTCGCAAATAATAACAACAATAAGGGCTATAACAATAAGCCTGCAGTACATAACAATCAGAATGTGCATGGCAATGCTGCTTATCATGGCACTTATAATGGTAAGGTGACTCGCCCTAATGAGGTGAAGGGATGCAACTGCAAGACTTGCCAGAATATCCGCTACCAGAAGGAGATGGAACGCCTCCACAAGGTGACTGAGGGTGCTGTGAAGGGTTGCAAGTGCAAGAAGTGCGAGGACTACCGCTACATGATGACTCATAAGGGTAATGCGCACAATCCTGTACAGAAGCGTAATACTTCTTATCGCCATTAAATTAAGTGAAGAGTGAAAAGTGAAAAATTTCTTTCTCATCGGGCTCGAAAGCGCTACGCGATAAGCTACCGCCTTGGTGCAAGAGCAGTTTATTCACTTGCAAGTTGAGCTTGCGAAACTTGGATAGGTTAGTAATTAAATAGGTTAGTAATTTTTAGTTTGTTATATTAGTTTGTTTGGGGGAAAGAGATTGTTTTTAGTGAAAAGTGAACCTTTAGCTCATCGAGCGTAGGCGAGATAAAAGTGAAGAGTGAAAAATTTGCTACCGCAAGAGATTGTCCTTTGGTTCGTAACCATCCGGAGGGAAATCCAGCGCGGTAGCAAATTTTTCACTTTTCACTCTTCACTTTTTAAGTGGCTTAGGAAGAATGTCCATTGTGTATCCGAGTTCTTCCATTTCGAGGGTAGCCCAGAGGAATGGACCTACGCCCTTGGCATCGTTGTCACGGATAGGTTCGGACATGTAGTACTCGAAGGAGCCATCACGGTTTGGGGAGGTCTCGGGACCAAGTCCGCTGACTGAGCAGCACTCGGTGAGGGAGATGTTGCCGAGGTGGTCTTCACGGATGAACTGGCGAATGATGCCTTTGTATGCCTTGATGCCTGCATCACGGTATGACTCGTCGAGGTAGCCGAGGCGATGGCCCTTGAGCATGCAGTAGGCGAACATACATGAGGCTGTGGATTCGAGGTAGTTGCGTGGGTCCTGCACATCCATCACGTCGTACCATACGCCTGTCTGTGGGTCCTGGTAACGGATGCAGGCTGTGAGGGTGCGACGAAGCATGTCGATGACTTCCTGGCGACGACTGTACTTCTTTGGGAGGTAGTCGAGGATTTCAATCTGTGCCATAGCGAACCATCCGAGTGCGCGCGCCCATGTGTGCTTGGACTTTCCTGTCTGTGGGTCTGCCCAGAACATGCCGTGCTTTGAGTCCCACGCGTGTTTCCAGAGTCCTGTCTGCTCGTCGAAGGTGCGGGCATCGGTCATGGTGATTTGGTTCACGATGTCGTCGTAGCAAGCCTTGAGTTCTGCACGGTCCTTGATGAAGTATGGTGCTGCCATGGTGCGGTATGGGAGTCCCATGAAGATGCCATCGAGCCATACCTGGTCGTGGTAAATCTTCTTGTGCCAATAGACTCCTTCGTCAGTACGAGGCTGGTTGGTGAGCTGCTTGAAGAAGGTGGTGAGTGCTTCGCGCTCGCCTGGCTGTGGGTACTTCTTGAACATGCGGTAGATGAAGTGGGCTGTGCGCACATTGTCGAGGTTGAAGTCTTCGTACTTGTAGCCTGTGACATTGCCTTCAGCAGATATCATCTGTTCTGGGTAGCGCTTGAGGTAGTCGAGGATGTCTTTGCCTCCGTGGCGGAGGTAGGTGTCGAGCATGCCTTCGAGTTCGATGCCCATGACATACGACCACTTGCCCTGTGGGCGCTTTACTGGGTCGGTGAAGTCGAGGTAGATTGGGTTTGGCACACGGTTCATCTCTGAGCGTGTGAGCCACTCTGCGTACGACTTGTACTTTGGCTGCGCCATTGCGAGGAATGGGAGCAATGCGAGGAGAATGAGAAGTTTTTTCATATAAGTAAATGATAGATTTTTTTATTTTGTCAAGAATTAGAGAATTAGAGAATTTTATTCTTCTTATGTGGTGGCTTTGATTTGATGAGATTTTTCATGCCTTCTGCATGGATAGCCTACCGGATGGCTTCTAAAAGCGAAGCTTTTTGGTAAATCTTATTAATCCAAACAATAACTGGAAGCAAAAAATAAAATTAACTTCCCTTCGGTCGTTGATGCTAAAAATTCTCAAATTCTCAAATTCTTGACAAAAAATTTTACTTGATAATTACTTTATAAGTGTCAGTCTTGCCGTTCTGGATGAACTTGATGAAGTAGAGGCCAGGACGGAGGTTGGAAGGGAGGGTGTAGGTGTTGCCTGCGAGTGGGGCATCATCTACGACTATGCCTGAGAGACCGAGCATGTTGACACGAACATCGGAGAGGTTGATGCCGTTGGCTACCTGTACGGTGATAGGATAGCCTGCCTTGCAGTAGCCTGTGAGGAGACGAACGCCGTTGGCTCCTGGTGTGTAGGCTGGTGCGCTTTCGGATGGGGCTTCGTTGACGTTGTCGATACCTAAGGCGAGTTCGAGTTCTTCGCGTGCCTGGTCTTCGTTGAAGTTGGCATCCTTGAGTGTCTGCTCGTTAAGGCTCCACTTGGTGTAGAGGTCGGCTACCTGGAGTGCGCCCTCACCGAAACGGATGCGGTAGTCCCAGTGCTTCTTGCGCTGTGCCTGGTTGTTGTCGTTGGTGTAGATATAGTCGGTGTTGCACACTACACAGAAGATGACATTGTTGGCTGGACGGTCGGTGATGTCAATCTGCATCTTACCGCACTGTACTGGCTGGCTGTAGTAGTTCTTGCCCGACTTGGTGACATAGCAGAGCTGAGCACGCATCTCGGTGTCTTCAGGGCGGAACTCAACTGTTGCTGTGTTTGCCTTGCTATCCACATGGATTGGGATGATGTTGGCACCCGACCAACCTGGGTTGGTGAGTGTGTCTGGAGCCATCCAGAAGTCGTTGTCGTTCTTTGTGAGTCCCTGATATGGTGTGAGGCGGAATGGAGCCACATCAATCCAGTATGGTGACCACTCAGCCTTGACTGTAGTGCCGATATTGTTGTTCATGACATTGCGATAGCCCTTCTTCCAGCCACCGATGTCGAAGGTAGCCATACGAGAACGGTACTGCTGGATGAGCTGGCGCATAGTCTCTTCGCCGAGGTAGTTGCCGATAGACTTGAGAACATAGTCCTTTGCGTTTCGCCAAATCCAAGGGATGGAACCCTTGCCACATATCTCTCCGAGGATGATTGGGAAGGAGTTGCCGTACTGGTTACCTCCAAGGAGGTTACGCCATGTGCAGACCTGCTGTCCTGATGAGTTGTACATGTTCACGCCCTCAGCCGTTGGACCACCGAAGGAACCGTCCTGAAGCCATCCTGAGTAGCACTCGATAGGCATGAATGGAGCAACGAGTGGACAGGCATCGAGGAAACCTGGTTCGCCGTACTTGTTGTAGCGTTCGGTGTTCATTGCAGACTGGAGCCATGTGTTGCCCGCCTCATGGAACCAAGCAGACTTCTGACAGGCGTTGAGATCGGCAAAGATGGCATGGATGCCTTCGTGTATCATTGCCTCGCGCTGGTAGTCGCCATCATTCCACTTCTGGTCGGCATCGCTGCGGAAACGAGAGAATGGGTAGTAGGAAGCCCATACACAGGCGTAGTTCTGTCCATCGACACGAGTGTTGCCCTGATAACCACCCTGCTCTGTGTTTGGTGTGTTATCGTTGGCAAGTCCTGAACCGAAGATATACACGAACGACTTGTAGCCATCGCGTGCGCTCTTGTCTGGTGGCCATCCCATGTAGTCGCGGATATATGCGAAGTCGTCATCGTACTTCTTTATCATGTTCTCGGCTGCCTCCATAGCCTTTGCCTGACCACCCACTGTGGAGTTGAGGTTGTCGCCCCAGAAGGCAGACCACCATTCGCCTACATACTGATTGGCTGGGGTGCCGTCCTTCTTCTTCACGGTGTGTACCTTCTCTGGCTTCTCCCACTTGCCGTACTTGAACTGAGCATCGGTAGTCCAGTCGTGCGAGAACTGTGGCACACGACCTTCCCAAGAGAATGGAGTGCCGAGTGGTTCGGTCTGCACATCAACATAGTAGATGCAGTTGTTGAAGGTGATGCGAGTGCCTGTCTCATCGTTGTAGTAGCCACTGAGAACGTAGTAGCCTGCATCCTCTGGTGTGGCAGAGTCGATGGTGAGGGCTGATGTGGTCTTGAGAGAAGCGAGTGACTTTGTGCCACGATACTTCCACGAGAAGCGTGGAGAGGTGGCTTCCTTAGGGAGTACGCAGTCGAGGGTGAAGGATTCGCCTGCCTGAACCTGAATGTAGTTCTGAGAGAGTGGTGCCTGCTCGTTGAGGCGAACCTGTGGCTGCACCTTCCATGTGTCGGTGCGGTCGGCACGGAGTTTGCGGAACTCAAAGGCTGGCTGGTCGCACTCTACGCTCTCTGTTGTGCCGAGTGCAACGGTGAAGGAATACTGTATGGTGTCGTTCTTATAGACGAAGAGTTCGTTGAAGAGATACGAATCGCCTTCGAGACACTTGTCGTTGAAGTGAACAATCTGGAACTGTCCATTCTCGTACTTACAGGCGATGCGGCGGTTGGTGTTGTTTGCAGCACAAGGAATGCCGCCCTTAGTGAACCAGAAACCTTTGCCGAAGGTGTTTTCTGAGGTGCTGAGTTTGCCTGAAGGGTTGCGGGCGATAACGGCTATCGAACCGTCGCTGATTGCGCTCTCAACGGCTGCAACAGACATTCCGAACTTATCACTCAGCACATTGGTGCTTACCTGAAGTGTTGTTGGTTGTGACTGTGTTTTCTCAACTGGTCGTGTGATGGTGGCGTTATACACCACGTTGCTACCTGCCAACGCACTAAGCGCTGTGGAAGCAAAAAGAATGATGGACGATAATAGTTTGGTCATAGTTTAAGGTAATTAAATTAGTAATGTATAAAAAAGTTTTCAACTTTTTGAGTGAAGAGTGAAGAGTGAAGAATTTGCTTCCGCCTTGGGGCAAGAGCTG
>CALBJW010000128.1 GCA_937893145.1 uncultured Prevotellaceae bacterium
CCCTCTGCTTGTAAGGCAGATGCTCTGAACCAGCTGAGCTAAACGCCCTTTCTTCATGTAAAAAGAACTAATAATATTTAGTTCCTTTCCGAAAGCGAGTGCAAAGGTACGGCATTTTTAATTACTGACCAAATTTTTTAGGCATTTTTTAGCAGAAAAATGTATATTATATACTATATTACTGATTTTCAGCACCCATTAAAACAAATGCCATATTAGAAGAGTTCAATAAATATGTAAATGTGACATTTTACTCATCTTTTAATATTGGAAGTTGCCAATGATAATGAACCGCGAGAAGTCTCATAACAATCACCGAAAAAGCACATCCCAACTGAGCCACGATTTCCGAAAGTCCCACCCAAACGGCAACAGTATAAACCAGTCCTCCAACGCAGCAAGCCAGAGCATATATGTCGCGTCGGAATATGAGTGGCACTTCATTTATCAATATGTCACGAATGACACCACCCGCCGAACCTGTGAACATGCCCATGATATTGGCTGCCCAGAAAGGGAAACCAGCCTCGATAGTCTTCTGATACCCCACGACGGTGAAAAGTGCCAGACCAATAGTGTCGAAGAGGAAGATTGTGTTCGAGATCTTCTGTATGCCTTTATGGAAAAGCACAAATATCAGCAAAGCCTGGGCGGTAATGAAGAAGTACACCCATTGAGTCATCCAGAACGGGCTATGACCAAGCATGACATCGCGAAGCGTACCACCACCTACTGCGGTTGCCATGCCCACGATGAATGCGCCAAACCAGTCGAAATTGTTCTTCGATGCAAGTCGGATTCCCGAGATTGCAAATGCGAAGGTACCTATATAGTCAATTAAATCAACAAACGTAATGTGTATCATATATACAACGAGTGTGCATTATTATTTTAAAACAAAATCTGCACCATCCTAAAACGAATAGTGCAGAACTACTTCTATTTTTTAACCTTAATTTTTAATACTTATTTAATGATGCAGTTCGGAGTTCATCCGCTCCGCATCGTAGAGCCTCAAATTGAGGTCTCTACATTTTCCTTTACCAGTGGTTCTGAGAACCTCACTGGATGGTAAGTATCGGCATCAAGCTTATTTGAGCACGCTGATGTTACTTACCAAGGCTACAACTGCTACGATTGCAGCCATGAGGATTGTCATAGTTTCCATAAATCAATCTTTTACCTTTTTAAGTTAATACTCTTTTTAATACTTACTGTCGTTAATCCTGAACAAATCTTTTTTAATTACCTTTTTCTAAACAAATACCAATCTTAACCTAAAACAAATCTTAAAACCTAATCTTATACTATAAAACCTTAACCAATCTAATTTACTTTTCTAATCTTTTCAAGATGCTTCTCAGCACCTATCCTAACAATCTTCTACCTTATTTTCTTTTGCCTTAAAAAAGTCAATACTTCTTTCGAGTAAATCTTTTTACCTTGTCAGCTCATAATACCTATATTATATCGATACTTAACTGAAAAGTTTTCTTTCGAATTGTCTTCCGGATTCATCATCCTTCCGACCGTCTCAGGAACTTGTCTTATTTCCTTTTGACGATGCAAAGGTACGGACTATATCAAAATTCACAAACGAAACTCAAAGAAAAAACCCAAGAATACTGCTTATTCATGACATAAATCAACCGTTGTGTGCGAACACATCATAAAAACGGCATTTTGTGTGCGAACACACCACTTTTTTTCGTCTTGAAGAATGACCTCGCTTCACAGGGCGAGAGAATCCATATTTGAAGAGAAATTTACCATGCCATCCTTACCCAAATAGGCAGATGATCGCTTATTCCACCGCTATACTTATACCCCACATAAGTTCGTCGAGGTCTTTTTCCGCCAAACTTATCATCATCTTCGAGCAAGAAAGGCGAATTGACAACGCCAGCATCCTCCACCTTCACACTTCCAGAAACAAGGATATGGTCGATGATGCTCCACACGCCACGAAACTTGTATGTGCCCATGTGTGGAGGAACATGATTTTCGATGACATCATACAAGCGGTCGTGTTGATGCTCCTGAACCGTCCAATACCTATCCGCACCAAGCACCTCCCTTATCTGTCTCGAATTGTATTCGGCATTAAAGTCGCCAAGAACCACCACATGTCCTTTGGAACGACAAGCCAGAACGCTATCAACATGGCTCTTCAAGTCGTGAGCCACCTTCATGCTCCTTTCCACCCCCTTCTTTCCTCCAAGTTTTGAAGGCAGATGGACCGCATAAACATCAAGCGTGTCGCCCGAAGCAACAATCCCCGCCACGTGTAGCACATCTCTTGTTGGGCGGTCCAAACCAGTCGTTCTGATGTACTCTGTCATCACTGGGTTGAACTTATACCGCGAATACAACAGGGCAACATCAATGCCTCTGACATCAGGCGAATTGGTCATGACATACTGGTAGCCGAGAGTTGCCAGCACAGTACGCCTTGTGAGATAAGTGAGAACCGTATCATTCTCCACCTCACAAAGAGCAACTATTCCAACAGGCCGAACCGTGTCGGTCGCAGCCACCACCTTCGCTATCCCGTCGAGCTTGCGTTTCAGTCTTCCCCATCCCCAGTTTCTCTCGCCGCCTTTCGTGTACTCGTAGTCGTTCTTGCCCTCGTCGTGCAGAGCGTCGAAGGCATTCTCGCAGTTAAACGCCATCGCCACCAGCCTGTCCTGTGCAAAGACACCGACAGACGACACTATTATTATAAATATAATAAGGTATATTCGCTTCATAAAATGAATATTATACTACTTTTTTAGGCGATTGTGCATTTTACGCCACAAATTTATGAAAAAAAACTGATGTAAAATCAAAACATGACTCAAAATTGCTATATTTGCACAAACTAAAACATAATCCTTTATTATGAAAATCAGATTTAACATAGAATATCGCACAAAATGGGGCGAGGACTTACGTGTCCAACTCAACAAAATAACAAAAGACGGACAGCGCAAACCACTAAAGGAATGTCCGCTCGAAACCTTTGATGGCAATCTTTGGGAAGGTGAAATCACCATGCAGAACACCGGAATCATCGGTGTGGAATATCTTTACGCCATGTATCGCGACAACCAGCTCGTATGGACAGAGTGGCAGGTGGCACCCCACAAGATTCTCTTCGATGGAGCAACACTCAATTATATAGCGTCCGATTCGTGGAGACCAATCCCTGAAGACCTCCCGCTATACAGCAGCGCATTCACAGAGTGCGTGGGCAGTCATGAGCATTCCGAACTCGACACGCTCTATGCCAGCACACTCCAGCTTCGAGTTGTCGAACCACACCTTCGCAAGGGCGAGTACCTTGCCATCTGTGGTAGCAGCGTTCAGTTTGGCGAGTGGAAACAGCCTAAGCGCCTTTCCCTCATCGCACTCCAGGAATGGGCAATCAACTTTGATGCAGCCATCCTCTACAACGAGGTGGAGTACAAGTACGTCATCGTAAACGAGAAGAACGAGATAACAGGATGGGAAGATGGTCCAAACCGTCGTCTCCGCACCCCACAGCTCCAGAACAAGCAGATGTGGATTAAGACCGAACGCGCCCCACAGTTCCCATTCCAGAACTGGAAGGCAGCGGGTGTGGTCATCCCAGTATTCTCTCTCCGCACTAACAAAAGCTACGGCGTGGGCGACTTTGGCGACCTCAAGACACTCATCCAGTGGGCTGTGCGCACCAAGATGCACGCTATCCAGATACTTCCTATCAACGACACAATGATGACTGGTTCATGGCAGGACAGCTATCCATACAACTCCATCAGCATCTATGCCTTCCACCCTCTCTACTGCGACCTCTCTGCCCTTCCAGCACTCAAGGACGGACTCTCCATGGAGAAGTTCTTGATGAAGCAGCAGGAACTCAACTCCCTCACACAGATTGACTACGAGGCTGTCATCGCTCTCAAGATGGACTACCTCCGTCGCATCTTCGCTCAGGAAGGCGAGCAGACACTCGCTTCGGCTGAGTTCAAGGAGTTCTTTGCCGACAACGAGGACTGGCTCGTGCCATACGCAGCATTCTCGTACCTTCGTGACCGCTACAAGACTCCTGAGTTCTCGGAATGGCCTCAGCACAGCAAATACACCAAGAAAGGCATAGCGCAACTCTGTTCGCCTGAAAACTCCGACTACAAGGACATTGCCCTCTACTACTACATACAGTATCAGCTCCACCTCCAGCTCCTTGATGTTCGCAACACGGCTCGTGCCAACGGCATCATCATCAAGGGCGACATCCCTATCGGCATCTCTCGCCAGAGTGTCGAGGCATGGACCGAACCACACCTCTTCAACCTCGACGGACAGGCAGGTGCTCCACCTGATGACTTCTCAGTGAATGGTCAGAACTGGGGATTCCCTACCTACAACTGGGAACGCATGGCAGAGGATGGCTACCAGTGGTGGCTCCGCCGTTTCAAGAAGATGTCGGACTACTTCGACGCATACCGCATCGACCACGTACTTGGTTTCTTCCGCATCTGGGAGATTCCTATGCACAGCGTACACGGTCTGCTCGGCCAGTTCTCGCCAGCACTCGCCATGAGTGTCAACGAGATAGAGGGCTACGGACTCAAGTTCCGCCACGAACTCTTCACTCGTCCTTACATCACCGACTGGACCATCGAACGCATCTTCGGTTATCGTGCCGACATGATAAAGCTCCTCTACCTCGACCCTCGCACAGATGGTCGATACGACCTCAAACCAGAATACGGCACTCAGCGCAAGATTCAGACTGCATTCAAGGACAAGACAAGCGAAGAGGACATCTTCATCCGCGATGGTCTCTACTCCGTTGCATCGTGTGTGCTCTTCGTGCCAGACCGCAAATACCCAGAACTCTTCCACCCACGCATCTCGGCTCAGTCCGACCTCATCTACGAGTCGTTGCCTGAACACGAGAAGGAAGCATTCAACCGCCTCTACAACGACTATTTCTATCGTCGCAACAACGACTACTGGTACGAACTTGCCATGAAGAAGTTGCCTGCACTCACCCAGAGCACTCGTATGCTCGTGTGTGCCGAAGACCTCGGTATGGTGCCAGACTGCGTGGCATGGGTAATGCAGCAGCTCAAGGTTCTTTCGCTCGAGATTCAGTCTATGCCAAAGTCGCCAGCCTATCAGTTTGGTCACCTTTGGGAAAACCCATATCGCTCAGTAGCAACCATTTCCACACACGATATGTCGCCACTCCGCCTTTGGTGGGAGGAAGACCCAGAGCGCGCGCAGCAGTTCTACAACAACGCACTCTACAAGGACGGTCCAGCGCCACAGCCAGCACCAGGTTGGTTGTGTGAGGAGATTGTGGCAGCCCACCTCTTCTGCCCATCCGTGCTTACCCTCCTTTCGCTTCAGGACTGGCTCTCGCTCGATGAAAACCTCCGTCTCCCTGACCCATCGGCTGAGCGCATCAACATCCCAGCCAACCCACGCCACTACTGGCGCTATCGCATGAACATGAGCATCGAACAGCTCATGCAGGCTGAGGACTTCAACAACAAGATTTGTTCACTCATCGAAAATAGTGGCCGTGAGTAAGGAAGAACAGAAGAAACCTAAATATAACAAATGGAAATTCATAGTGACATTCTGTGTCACTATGATTCTTTTTGCCGCCATAAGGCATGGCTTCTCGCTCGATGTACCTCTTCACGACACAGAGGTTCACGATGCCGTTGCTATGGTGACGGAAGTAACGACAGAGCAGACCGACCCCGAAGAGTCTTTGGATGCTGTTGCTCTCGACGACACCATCGAGGGCGACACATCAACCATACCGTCTTCACAGCTCCAGAACAATGCTCATCGCATCATCGGAGTACACTCGTGGACCGGAGCCTTCCCTGATGTGCAAGACGTGCAGATTAAGTCGGCTATGGCAAATGGCATTCATCCCTGTGCCACACGCCAGGAGGCTCTACGACTGATAAATCGACACAAACTGGTGGATATAAGCAATTCGCCATACTATGTGCTTGACGACCTCAGACACTCCATGCCCTACCTCGTGCCAAAGGCGCAGCATCTGCTCAACACCATCTGTCTCAACTTCATCGACTCGCTTCAGGCTAAGGGACTTCCTCCACACCTGCCTATGGTCACCTCCGTGCTTCGCACCACAGAGGATGTGAACAAGCTCCAGCGAGGCAATCGCAACGCCACCACCAACTCGTGCCATTGCTACGGCACTACGGTCGATATCACCTACAATCGTTTTGTGCCTATCATCGGTGCATACGACCCCAACATCGAACTCACCCGTTGGTCGCTCCCCTTCAAGCAGGTTATGGCAGAGGTGCTTCGTGACCTCCGCGAACAGAACCGCTGCTATGTCAAATACGAATACAAACAAGCCTGTTTCCACTTGACAGTAAGGTAATATGCAAGATACCATCCTCCACACCATGCCAGAGGGAACGGACACCATTCCGTCCCCTCTGCAGTTTACCTACCCATTCCAGTACGAGCCACATCCCCTGTGCCTTGCCGCAGTCGAGGAGATAAAGACTCGTTGTCGCTCCCTACTCATCCATGAGAAGGGCGGCAAGATGTTTGGTGTCCTTGTCGTGGAGAAGGACGGCACACGCTTCTACCTCGCAGCCTTTTCGGGCATCCTCGAAGGCACATACCACATCGAGGGATTCGTGCCTCCCATCTACGACCTTCAGCATCCGGGCTGTTACTTCCAGGAAGAACAAGAGGTCATCAACTCCATCAATCGCCGCATCGACCAGGGCGACACCGCACCCGAACTCTTTGAGGAGCGACGCACCCGTTCGCGCAACCTCCAGTACTGGCTCTTTCAGCAGTTTCATGTGCAGAATGCCTATGGTGAGGAGAAGGACCTTCCCGAACTCTTCAAGAACGAAAAACCCATCCTCACGGAGGAGGAATACTACCGACGCAAGCAGTCGCCCACCCTTCAGCGCATCACCATCATTCCCCCAGCAGGTTCAGGCGAATGTTGCGCTCCAAAACTCCTGCAATACGCCTTCACACACGGACTTACCCCCCTCTGCATGGCAGAGTTCTGGTTAGGTCCATCACCTAAGGACGAACCACGCATAGACGGCAACTACTATCCCGCCTGTCATGCCAAGTGCCGCCCTATCCTGCGCCACATGCTACAGGGACTCGACATCGAGGAGAACCCCATGCTTCGCCGCAATCGTGCTGTGGCAGCACAAGTGGAGTACATCTACGAAGATGCCGACATAGCTGTGCTGTACAAGCCCTCAGGACTCCTCTCCGCACCCGGCAAGGACGATGTTCCTTCGCTCCTCGACATCGTGCGCGAGAAGCACCCAGAGGCGATGTATGCCCACCGTCTGGACATGGACACATCTGGTCTCATCGTCTTCGCCCTCCATGCCGCAGCATACAAGCACCTGCAGAACCAGTTCTACCGCCACGAAGTGAAGAAGCACTATATCGCCATCCTCGACGGCGAGGTGTCAGCCTCCCTTCCTCGCACCGGCACCATCCGTCTTCCCCTCCTTGCCAATCCCTTCGACCGTCCTCGTCAGATGGTCAACTATGAGCATGGCAAGCAAGCCATCACCAACTACGAGATACTCTCCACCTCCGACGACACCACACGCATCAAGTTCAATCCCCAGACTGGTCGCACCCACCAGCTGCGCCTCCACTCCGCCCATCCCGACGGTCTCGGATGTCCCATCAAGGGCGACACCCTCTACGGCATCCCTTCCGACCGTCTCTACCTCCATGCCGAACGCCTCGAATTCACCCACCCCACAACTGGTGTCTGGATGGTGTTTGAGAAAGTAGAGATATAATACGTCAAAAGTTACACTCAAAAACATACGCAAAAATAGCCTCAAACATACGGAAGAATAGCCTCAAACATACGGAAGAATGACCACTTTCTTCCGTATGTTTATTCATAAAGTATTGGGGTTATCGTTCAATCAAAGGGGACTAACACCTTTTTGAAGTTATCTTTCGTGTCATTTGACACCTGTGAACCTCAAAATTTGATGTATTCTAAGCCCTTTCCGAGGCTTGGCATCACTGGTGCAGTACTGTTGTAATGTCGTACATCACTGATTATTAGCCTTTTAGAAAGAAGTAGATTTATCTTTCATTTCAATTTCAATTATTTCAATTAGTTTTTGAAAGGTATCACTTTTTCTCTACTCTTATATAATTATTTAATTATTAATTAGTTATATACTATATATGGAGCATTTTAAAAATATGAACCCCTCAAAAATCTAATTGAAATTGAAATAATTGAAATGAGTGCTTGATTTGGAATGCAACCATTCCTCTACAAGGCAATTGAAAGTCCTGACGGAATAATGTCGCAAAAGTACACCTTTTATTTTATGTAGTTGATGTACTCCAAATGTTAGGTCACTACGATGACAAATAGAATTCTTTATATACCAGAAATTACACATTTATTTTTATTTCTCCAAATATCAAGGCACAAAAAAATGCCACCAGAGGTTGTCTGGTGGCAATGTGTGTGGGGGGGTATGTCTTTCGCCCTTCCTCTATCCTACAATCCTAAGAGAGCTTTGGCATCTTCGTTGAGGTATGGGAGGATGTCCTTGTATGGGATGGTGAAGGATGGGGTGCCTGCTGCGTATGGGGCAATCTCGTACTGGGCATAGACGAAGAAGAGACCGTCTGGAGTAGGACATGGTGTGGTGACAGGAAGTGGGATGGTGTCGCTGTCAATGAGAAGACATTCCTTCAGGTTGGCTTCTGTCACTCCAGCATCGTTTCCGTTGAAGTATTCTACCAAGCCCTTCTTGATGAGTGGCTGAAGAGCTGCCTCCGCTGACTGTGGAACGAAATCCATGAGGAAACCGTTCGACTTGTCGAGGGTGAGGTAGGTCACGTCGTAGCCACCATGAGGACCACCATAATATACATACGCCTCACATGTGTAGATGACGTACTTGACAGAATCACCAAGGATGCTGTCGTGCTGCTGTGCTATGTCGATGTCGCACGAATACATTGGGGAGGTGTCTTCTTCCTCTTCGTCGTAGTCTGACGATGCAGAATCAGACTGTTCACACACCTCGTCTGTACCGCAGAACTCTTTCATCTCTTCGGTACGGAGTGCTGTCAATTCTTCCTTGAGCTGATTGCCGTAGAAGTCGATGAGTGCCTGACAATCGGAGAGGTCGCCCTCATAACGCTTCACACCTCCCTCGTCGCCTCGGAGGATGGCTGCACGAACCTTATTGTAGAGTTCATCGTGAATATTCTCACGCATAGTGGCACTCGCTGGGTCGCTGCCCTGTGGCAATTCCACATTAATAGTAACGAGAACACGGTCGAGAGTGTCAATATACTCAAACGACTGTGTTGTTGCCATCTCCTGCTTTGGGGCAGAACAAGAAGTGATTGTAGCTGCAAGCATCAGAAGCATGCACAAACTGTAAAATACTTTCTTCATAATGATATAGGGGTTATAAATTAGTAATCAACTTTTATGGTTAACTCTATGATTCGTTGGGTATGTGTATCTACCCTGTATTTTTCGGAGGCACGCAAACCAACAACCCACGCTATGTCGCACTCGTCGCACACAAGCAACTGGTGCTGCTTCTGGAAGAGGTTCTGTTTGCAATCGGTAAGGAAGTCGGAGAGGAGTTTTCGCCCTTTCATGCCAAAAGGATGGAAGGTGTCGGATGGTTGTACAATACGGATGGTCAACTCTCCTTTCACCTTATCGGCATCGAGATAGGCATGGCGAGCATCTCGCTGTATGGTCACCTCGTGGGCTGGACGAATACTGATACGCACATCTTCGGGAGCGATGAAAGTCTGACTGCTCTCAAGCACGATGGTGGTGCGGTCGATGAGCAGGCGCTCTGCCCCATCGGACATGAACATCTTGCCCGATTGTCCCTGTCGTGCCGCAGCAAGGATGTCGAACTGCTGGGTGGCATTAAAGCCCTTGTAAGCAAGCCATTCGTGAAGCACAGACTGGGGCGAGACGGTGGCAAGGAGTCGGGGAATGCTAAGCACTCCACTCGCCTCTTCACACTCGGCAATATCACGCTCTATGGCATGGCGAAACACTCGTTCCACCTCCTGCAGATTGGCGATGGTTGTGAGCAGATTGCCCTTGGCGGCTACGTTCACTCGTTCCAACTCTGGCACCACGTTCAGACGGACCACATTCCTGCCCACATCGTCGTGCTGGTTGGTCGAGTCCTCAACCCACGACTGTCCTATGGACTGAAGGTAGGTCTTCACCTCATCGTGCGATATGGAGAGGAGCGGACGAACCACAACATACCCGGCCATCGTGCGACGAGGCATGATGCCCGCCACTCCACGAATGCCTGTGCCTCGTGTCATATTGAGGAGTGCGGTCTCTATCTGGTCGTCCTGATGGTGTCCTACGGCAAGTGTGTCTATGTCCTTGTCTGCAAGTACCTCCTTGAAGTAGGCGTATCGCAGGTCGCGGGCTGCCATCTCGATGCTCACTCCATTCTGCTGAGCATACGACACGGTGTCGAAATGGGTGAGGTACAACGGTACGGACAATTCCTTGCAGAGCTGCTCCACGAATTGCTCATCACGATTGCTCTCCTCGCCACGCAGATGGAAATTGCAATGGGCGGCATGGCACTCATAGCCCAACGACTGGAGTACACGCAACAGACATACGCTATCGGCACCTCCACTTAGGGCGATAAGCACTCGCTGCCCCTCTCGGAGAAGGGTGTGCTGAGTGATGAATTGGGATATCTTCTGCTCTATTTTCGTCATAATACTCTACAAAAGTACGCATTTTTGACTTAAAACAAAAGAAAATGGAGGAATTTATTAAAAAAAGATGCAAAATGCTTTGTCGGTTGAAGAAAAGTCCCTACCTTTGCACTCGCAAAACAAAACAAGGTGCCTTGGATGAGTGGCTTAGTCACCGGTCTGCAAAACCGTTTACACCCGTTCGAATCGGGTAGGCACCTCATAAGAAAATCCCTTTCTTCAGTAGAAGAGAGGGATTTCTTTGTTTAATATTCCTAATGTTTATTTTTTACATGCCTAATGTCATGGCGACAGTAAATACAAGGACATAGTTGAAGAAGATGACCGTGAGGAGTCCGTCGAGATCGGGAACAAGATAGCCCGAGGAGGTGAACTGGTCGGAGATGAGACGATGCCTTGTGACACGCTCCTGAACGAAGTTGTACATGAAGTAGAACAGGGTGCCAAGCAACAAGCCTACGGTCCAGCCCACGAGGACATCGCCCACATAGTGGACACCAAGATAGATGCGTGTGTATGTGGTGGTGATGCTCCATGCCAGGAGCGTGAGCGTAAGTTTCCAGTAGCGGAACACCCACGAAAGGAACACAGCCAGACACATAGTGTTGCAGGCATGGCCTGAGAAGAAGCCATACATGCCTCCTCGATAGCCACGAACAACATCGACCATGTACATGACCTGTGGGTCCTGTGTTGGTCGCCATCGGGCTACGGTAGGTTTCACCCATCCCGAACAGATACGGTCTGCCACAGCGATGAGCAACGCCATGAAGAAGACAAGGAGGAACGCATCACGCATCTTGTTGTTCTTGAAGATGACCACAAAGAGTGCCACCACTACAAGTGACCACGAGAAGGAATTGGTGACGGTATATACCACGTTGTCCCAAAACACCGACTCGCTG
The DNA here is from genome assembly GCA_937893145.1 of uncultured Prevotellaceae bacterium. Classification (GTDB taxonomy): domain Bacteria; phylum Bacteroidota; class Bacteroidia; order Bacteroidales; family Bacteroidaceae; genus Minthosoma. The sequence goes on from CALBJW010000128.1 coordinate 11,697, forward strand.
CCATTGAGCATGAGCGTTATCTGTCTGTCTATGTCTTTTATGTATTCTAAATCCATATTTTCTCTGTGTCCTGTGCAATCAAATCACCTCGATAGCTGAGAGTGGAATCCATCCCTGCTTGCCTTCTTCAAACTTCACCTCGCGCCACTGCTTCATGGTGGCATCGAGTATCTCCACCTTCGAGCCTTCGTGGATGAGGAATAGGTCGGTACTTGTTTCGTTTGGTGAACTCTTGACCGACACTGCTGGTGCGATGATTATTGCTGAGTTGCGATTAGCAAATGCTTCGTTCTGGGAATAGGCTGCGAAGTTGGCTATGACAACGAGGAAGAGCAGCACCATAGCCCCATAAATGCCTATCTTGCGAACAAGGAGCTGAGGCACGAACATGTAGGCAAGCACTCCGAGCAACATAAGTACGAAACATACTACTGCAAAGATACACCAGGCATAACTGCTCATGCTGTTACACATGTTGTGCCACCATGTCACGAAGAACATCTCGGATGGTGGTGTGACCTTGTCAATGGTCTTGCCACGAGCAAGGGCAAGGTTGGCACGAATGTCGCCATCGCCCGGTTCGAGGAGTAATGCTCGCTCGTAGTTGAGTATGGCAAGCGGAATGTTGTCGAGCTTGTAGTAAGCATTACCAAGGTTATAGTAGAGGGCTGCAGATACGCCTTCCTTGCTCTGTAGCAACTTCTCATAGGCCGCTGCCGCCTCTGTGTATTTTTCCTTCTTGTACAACTCGTCTGCCGCAGCTTTGGTCTGTGCCACGGCTGTGAGAACGAGTGTCAATGTGATGAAAAACAAAACTATTCGCTTCATTTGTCTATTTATGTTCTTTTGTTTTGTCTTATTTATATAATATGTGTAAGCCCATTTATCTGCATAGCCTCCCCACTTCGGAGAACGGAGGTGACCTACAAACTTTCCTCTATCTTGCTGATAGTGTCGATAGCACTCTGGTAAACATTTTCCATCTGTGCGTTGACATCAGAACTTGGTGCGTAACGTGCAAACTCACAATCGTTGAGAGTCTTGATGAACTGGTCTGTAAGTTCCTGAGGAACGTGCTTGGCAGTGAGCTCTGACTGGATATTATCCTTGTTGAGCGACTCCTGTGGCATATTGAGTTTGTCGGCAACATATCCCCAGAGAGCACGCATCACCTCGTCGTAGAACTCGTTCTTCTGGTGTGCAGCAAGGAGTTTGTTTGCCGACTTCAAGCGTTTTGTAGCATTCTTGTTGGCTTTCTTGCCACGACTCTTGGCGATGTTGGCATTTTCCTTGAGGTACTTGCGACCAATCACGACTGTAATGATGAAGGCAACCAATGGGATGAGGTATGAGGCAAGATATGGCATCGAACCAAAGAACGAATCGCCCTGCTTGACTATTCTGCCATCCTTGAGTTTGATGTATCGGATGTCCTGTGCAAGTTCTGACACATCCTGCTGGTTGTTTGAGTAGTTGACAGCCGATGAATTGCCGCCCTTACCCTTCTTCACATTTATAGTATAAGGTTCGGTTGTAAGTGTCTTGTACGAACGTGTTGCTGTATCGAAATAGATGAATTTGGTTGCTGGAATTGTGAATTTACCCGGATGGCGAGGCACGGCGAGGTACTCGAATGTCTTGCTTCCTGAGAGTCCGCTCTTGGTAAGGCTGAAGTTGTCTGTCACCTTAGCATCGTATGTCTCAAAATCCTTTGGCCACTCTACTTCTGGTGTGCTGATAAGTTTCATGTTACCAGTACCCTTCACGTTGAGCTTGATGGTCAAGGCATCGTTTGTCGAAACCTCGTTGCCATTGATGCTTGAAGAGATAGCAAACTGACCTACTGCACCCGAGAAGCCCGCAGGCTTTGTTGGGAGTGCCGACACGTTGATGGTGAGGGATGGTGTGGTAATCTTCTTCTTGACCTCAATCACACCGCCTGTTCCGTTGAAGAACGCGTCTATAGGGTCGATGTTGCGGTTACGCATCTGCACCACGCCTTCGTAGGTGATGGATGGGATGGTCAACTTACCCGACTTCTGAGGAAAGAGGACATACTGACTCCACACTACGGAACGATAGTTGCGACCATTGTACTGCTCCAAGTCAAACTCCTTGTTGCGTGGGAGTGGGACTTCCTGAATCTGGAACCCATCAAGGGTTGGGAGTTTTCCGTCGAGTTGAGTAAGATTGACAAGTGTGTAAATCTTATATGTCACGAGGATGGCTTCCTGTTCATAAACATTAGTGCGTGAGGCAGTTGCAGTCATGAAAAGGTCGCGTGAAGAGATGTCGCCACCCGAACTTGTAGGCTGTGAACTGCGTTGCTGCTGTTGACTGCTGTATCCGCCTCCGTAGCTCTGCTGCTGTTGTGAACTGCTTCCCCCACCCTGTCCCGAAGGGAGAACCTTGACACGAGCCACATTCGACTTCACGGTACCACCTTCTGCCTGGGCTGATGCGGGACCAATGGAGAATGTTCCTGCTGTCTTTGCCATGAGGACAAAGGAGTATGTGATGTTGCAACTCTGGCTTGTGTGACCATTCACCATCTGGAAATAGCTCTGGGTTGATGTGCTTGGTCCGTATATCACTTCAAAGCCCTTGAAGTCTGGGGCGGAGAAGTTTGACACATTCTGAGTGTTGATAGTGAACTGCACACGGAACTTATCACCCACTTCGACTGAGGAAGGGGCGGAAAGAGTCATTTTCACATCATCGGCAAAGGCTGACAATGTGAAAAAGAGTGTGAATAATATGATAGAAATGCGTTTCATCTATTTTGATATGTTGATTACCAATCCTTTTCCAAAGAACGACGACGCTGAGGATTGACCTTCACCTTCTGCTGCACGTTCTTCTCGTCTTGCTGGGCAGAGTTGAGGAGTTGTTCGGCAGCCTCATCCGACATCTGGTCCTTCTGGTCCTGTTGCTGTTGCTGCTGCTGTTGCTGTTGCTGCTGTTTCTGCTGCTCATCCTTCTTCTGCTGCTCCTGCTTGTCCTTATCGTTGCCACCACCACCGCCGCCGTTGTTGTTCTGGTTCTTCTTGAGCTGATAGAGAGCCATAGCGAGGTTGTAGCGAGTCTCGTTGTCGTTAGGATTGCAACGGAGCGAACTCTTGTACATGTTTACGGCATTCTGAAAGGCTCCAGCAGCGTTCTGTCCATTGGAACGCATCTGCTGTATTCCGTACTTGTACCAGATGTTGCCCATGTTGTGGAAATTCTTGGCACGCTTCAACTGATTGGTAAAACCAAGCGAATCAGCATGTTCAAAAGCAACAATGGCTGTTGAGTCCTGTCCCTGAACGAGGGCGGCACAACCGGAATTAAAGAATGCCTCTACAGTCTTCTTCTTATCGAGTGCCTTAGTGAAACTGGTCAACGCCTTGTCGTAGTCCCCCTTGCGATAATGCTTGTTACCCATTCGGATATGGTCGCGGTCTGTGGTTTGGGCTGACGCTGTCCCCACAAACTGGAATGTCTGAAGAAGAAAGAGTGTAACAATATATAATAGTCTTTTCATCTGGATAATGAATATTTTACGTCTTTACTTAAACAACTTGAAGTTCTTGAAGAGTGGATTCTTCTTTTCGATGATGCACATCTCAAGAATGAGGACGATGAGGAGAAGGATGGCTACAGCGATAAACTGCTCGTCATACTCGGAATACATGGACTCGATGGAGTCTTCCTTCTGCATCTTCGCAATCTCCTTTTCAAGCATTGCCTGTGCTTCGTTTGTCTGGTCCACATGGATATACAGACCATTTGAAGCCTTTGCTATGTCCTTACCAATCTGTTCGTTGAGTTTGGTTGTCACCACATTACCCGATAGGTCCTTCTTGAATGTGCCTCCACCCATTGGGATTGGTCCACCTGCCTCTGTACCTACGGAAAGGACAAATATCTGAATGCCCTGGTCGCGGGCAGATTTTGCTGCATCAATAGCTCCTGTCTCGTTGTCTTCCGCATCGGTGATGAGGATGAGGGCACGACCTATCTTCTTCTTTTTGTTGTTGGAGAAATTGGCAGTTGCTCTCTGTATTGCTTCCGCCATGTTTGTTCCCTGAAGGGACACTGTGGCTGATGTAATCTGGGAGAGGAACATCTTTGCCGACACATAGTCGGATGTGATTGGGAGAAGGGTGATGGACGAACCTGCAAAGGCAACAAGTCCTACCTTGTCCTGGTCAAATTGTTCGATGAGTTTGCTCACAATCATCTTCGACTTGTCAAGACGACTCTGGTGCAAGTCTGGGTTGATGTCCTCACAAAGCATCGAGTTCGAGACATCGACTGCGATAACCACCTCTATTCCAGAACGCTTCACCTCCTCGTTTCGTGTGCCAAACTGAGGACGTGCCATGACCAAGATGATGAGGGCAAGTGCCAACATCAGGAGGGCGAACTTGATGTGCTTGCGCAATGGCGACACATCAGGCATGAGTGCAGATAAGAGGTTTGGATCGCCAAACTTCTTCAGTTGCTTCTTTGTCTTAAACTGTATGAACACGTATATTGCCGTGATGACAGGAATCAGAAGCAAGAGATACAAATATATAATATGTGCAAATCTAAACACGGTTTGAGTTTTTTGGGGTGAAACCTTTTTGTTATGGAAGTCTCTTCAATACTACGACACGCAAAAGAATCTCTGCGAGAAGCACAAGAAGTGCAGCAAGAGCGTATGGTTCAAAGAGCTCAGAGCGTTTGCTGTATTCCTTCACGTTGAACTTTGTTCGCTCCATCTGGTCGATATCTGAATATATCGCATCGAGTTCCTCATTCTTGTGAGCGCGGAAATAGCGACCGCCTGTCTCGTTCGAAATCTTATTCATCATAGCCTCATCAATCTCAACCGGGAGCATCACTGTACCACCTGTTGGGAGTGGGTAAGGTGCCATACCATTCTTTCCGATACCGATGGTATAGATGCGGATGTGCTTCTTCTTTGCAATCTCGGCAGCTGTGAGCGGAGATACGGTTGCTGTGTTGTTCACACCATCTGTGAGAAGGATGATGACCTTCGACTTCGCAGGACTCTCCTTCAAACGAAGAATAGCATTCATGATACCGTCGCCTATGGCTGTACCATCGGCAATCACGCCACGAGCAGCCATGTTACAGTCTGCGTTGTTGTACAGGTTCATAAGCATAGTGTGGTCGGTAGTGAGTGGACATTGGGTATATGCCTCACCCGCAAAGATGGTAAGACCGATATTGTCGTTAGGACGCTTATCGATAAATCCCTGTGCTATCTTCTTCAAAGCCTCCACACGGTTTGGTTTGAAATCCTGTGTGAGCATGGATGTTGACACATCGACTGCGAGCATGATATCTATACCTTCCACATCGGTGTCGCTCCATGAGTGCTTGCTCTGAGGACGAGCCAAGATACAGACAACCAACGTCATAAGGATGAGTCGGAGTAGGAATGGGAGATGCACAAGATAAAGTCGGAATGACTTTGGGGCATATCTGTATTTAAGAGTCTCCGGCACTTTGAGTGATGGCATACTCTTCTTGTACTGCAACACATACCATATTATATAAGGTATGAGTGCCAAGAGCAAGGTGAAGAATAACGGATTCTTAAATTCCATTTTATATTATAATAGGTAATTGAGTCTGTAAATAAGATAACAAACAACTGCGAAGAGCAATACTGAAGCAGAAGCGACACTTGCGACAAGCACAATCTTCGCTACCTTCGAACGCTTCTCCACTACTACAATCTCTTCTGGCTGAGGTTTCTGCTCCTCCTCAACCTTTGTCTGGTTGATGTACTCAATGGCACTTACGAGGTTGCGGTCGTTCTCGTTGATGAGAGTACTGTACTTGGCAAACTTAACGAGGTCGGCTGTAGCGAAGAGTTCGCGAAGTTCTTCAATAGCCTCAGGGTCGTTCACATCAGAAAGATGCTGTATGATTTCATACGAGGTCATCTCTGTAGCATTAAATCCATAACGCTCCTTGATGTACTGGCGAAGGGTATCTGTGAGCTGAGTGTAGTATTCCTTCGAGTCTTCGCTCTGCGAAAGCTTCTCTTCCTTGATATGCTCAATCTTCTGCATAGCTGCCTTGTGTGGAGCAACACGCTGCTTGAGCTTGATGCGTCGGATGATTGGCTTGTTGTCCTTCAATCGTATTGCAACATAGATGAGGAGCAAGGCTATGATTACGGCTATGATAGAAAGCCAAAGCACTACTCTCCATTCTGCCCAGTCGAATGGGGGTTCCATGACATCCTTAATAGGGAATATCTGGTCCACATTCACCGTGTCGATGTCAAAGGTAAGCACCTTCATCGCAAGGTTCTTTGACTTGTACTCCTTTCCTCCTACCTTCACACTGAATGGTGGGATGTAATAGAGTGCTGTGTCGAACGAAGTGATGTAATACTTGGAGCGAAGTATCATACGCTTGTTGTCGTTGACAAACTCTGTGTCAACAGGAGTTGAGCACACATACTCCAGTCCTGGAACGATGTTCTGCAAGGAGTCGTAATGAGGCATCACAACTGATTTGCCCCTATCTGCACTCACCTCAAGCAGGATACCCATTCGCTGACCAATTAACATGGCAGCAGAGTCGAGTTTTGCATCAACAGTAACCTGTGCCCTCATTCCTACGAACGAAAAAAGAGCACAAGCCAACAGTATTATTTGTCTTTTACTATACTGAAACATAATTCTGTCTATTGGAGGAAAAACTAACTTCTCCTCTTGAACAATCCCATCAAAGCCTTGACATAGTCTTCGTCAGTACGGATGGAAACGCTGTCCACATTCGACTTTGTCAAGACATCCTTCAGAATGCCCTGGTTGTGAATCCACCACTCATGATGAGCACGGCGAACGGCTCGTGAGGATGTGTCCACAAGCATCTCCTCGCCCGACTCGGCATCGAGCATCTTGATGATGCCCACATCTGGGAGTTCTGTCATTCTGCGGTCATAAACCTGAACGGCAACGAAGTCGTGGCGACGATTGGCAATGGTCAAGGTGTTCTGGAAGTCCTTGCCGTCGAAGAAGTCGCTGAGCAAGAATACTGTACAGCGTTTCTTAATGGCGTTGGTCATGAACTGAACGGCATTACCAATATCCGTACGGTTGCTCTCAGGTTTGAAGGTGAGCAATTCACGAATGATGAAGAGGATATGCTTTCGGCCTTTCTTTGGTGGAATAAATTTTTCTATCTTGTCGCTAAAGAAGATGACACCAATCTTATCGTTATTCTGAATGGCAGAGAATGCGATAGTCGCAGCAATCTCGGTAACCATCTGGCGCTTTGTCTGCACCTGAGTACCGAAATCAAGACTACCAGATACATCCACCATCAGGATAACGGTCAGTTCTCGTTCCTCCTCAAACACCTTGACGTATGGCTTGTCAAGACGAGCTGTGACATTCCAGTCGATGTCGCGAACATCATCACCATACTGGTATTCGCGTACCTCGCTGAAAGACATACCACGACCTTTAAATGCGGAGTGATACTCACCTGCGAAGATGTTATTTGACAGACCACGAGTCTTAATCTCAATCTGCCTTACACGCTTTAGTATATCTGATGTTTCCATCGAAAATTAGATTAGTTATACTTGTTTACTATATTTAAATAAACAATATATAAAGATTAAGGCACCTCGACCTTATTGATAATCTGGCTAATGATGTCCTCGGTCGTCACGTTGTTTGCTTCGGCTTCATAGCTGAGACCAATACGATGACGAAGAACGTCATAGGCTACGGCACGAACATCCTCGGGAATCACGTAACCACGACGGTGAATGAAAGCATACGCCTTCGCTGCCTGTGCGAGAGAGATGCTGGCACGGGGCGAAGCACCGAACGAGATAAGGTCCACAAGTTTGTCCAGGTGATAATCCTTGGGAGTACGGGTGGCGTAAATGATATCCACTATATACTTTTCTATTTTCTCATCCATGTAAACCTCGCGGACCACGGAGCGGGCCCTGACGATATCC
>CALBJW010000129.1 GCA_937893145.1 uncultured Prevotellaceae bacterium
TTGAGATGATGGGCTTCCTCGGTATCGGTAACAACCCAATGGTAGGTTGCTCTGTTGCTTGTGCTGTTAATGTTGACCTCGCTCTCAATCACAAGTAATCTATCATAAATAGTTTACATATATATAATCTCCTATAATCTCTGCGATTATAGGAGATTTTTTTCATTTTGGAACGGTGTACACAAATACCAGCAACTCAAATGGGCTGCTGGTATATAATCAAAAAGTAGGGAGGCTTGTATTCTTTCTTACTTTAAGATAATTTTCATTATCTGTACACTACCATCAGAATAGTGGCGCTTCAATATGTTAACACCTTTCTGAGGGGCAGAAGTATGAACACCGTTAATTGTAAAGTATTCTGTACGAACAACAGCATTTGAATTAGCAACATTCTTTATACCTGTTGGAGCATCAGGACCATAATAAATAAGATGCCAGTTATCGAACATACACCAGTCGTTAGCTTGAGTTTGTTCCTTTACAAGACCGATGACTGTATCATAATCGTCTTCACCAACAGTGAACAAGAAGCTATTAAGATATGTATTGTTCGAAACATCAAAACAAGCACGAGCATCAGCCATAGAGTTTGGCACAAATCCGCAAGAAGTGCCAGTTGTGTAACCACCATTAGCTTCTTGAGTAGCATTTGAGAAGATGCTAACAACTGGACAAGAAATGCCACCAGCAATGATTGTTGCAAGATTCTTCGCTGTACCGTCATTTGTAGCATCGGCTGCTGCCTCGTAACCTCCATATCTGTAGTAAGCTTGAACTGTTATCTGATATGTTCCCTTTGGTAAGCCATAGAGTGTTTGAGTATAATCAAAGTTGCAATTGAAGAATTCGCTTGCAGTCGAACCATAACCAGGGGTACCAGCCTTGATAGTCCAACCTGTTGTTGCGTTATCATCATAGTTAGGATTTACTATTACACTTGTAAAATCAATTGGATTCTGTTCAGAAGCAGTGGTGTATGTATTAGGAATACGAACCATTGACTTTTGCTCGATTGCTTTCTGCTTGAATTCTGCTATTTCTTCTGCATTCACTTCCGCAGCATCATAAGCATCTGTAATTTCTTTAGCAAGTGTATTTGCATTTGCGAGTGCAGTTTCAGTTGCAGTTTCCTTAAATGCATCAATAGTAGCAACAAGTTCTTTAGATACAGACTCGAGCGTGCTGTATTGTCTCTGGGATTCTGATGCTTTCTCAATAAGAGCGTTAAGTGGAGAAAGATTTTCAATAAGTTCCTTAGCAGAAACATTCTCTAACATATCGTGTTCTATCTTGTTAACTAAACCACTGAGTTCATTCTTTACAGAGTTTTGGAGTTTAGCATTTTCTGCTGTGTATGGTTCGGCTTTTGCAATTGCATTCTCAAGAACCTGTGCAATGATTTCTGGTTCATATCCTTCATACTCAAGACGGAAATTATCAAATAAAGCATAAGAGCTTGAGTGTTCCTCCAACTTGTAAATACCGATTGTAAGAATACCATCCTCGCCAACTACACCATAAACAGAGCAGTCATAGGCACCGTCTTCAATTGCATAAACAAAAGCGGTAGAGCTATCATTAATATATGCAGGCTTATTATAGAAACCTACATTTCTCCATGAACCTGTAGATGGTTTCTCGTTGTAAATCCAATCTAGCATGCTGCATACAGGAGCTTCATTGCCATTGGCTGTAATGAATGTGTTGATACGTGGTTTAACTCCATCAAGATAAGATTGATAGTAAACGGAATCTGCAGATACAGTTCGGTCACAAGCTTGAACAGACAATTTATAAACACCTGGAGTAAGGTTTGAGATTGTCTGTGTAATAACGAAGTAAACCTTATTAGCGGAAATCACAGGGTTTGCATAGGTGAATTTTCCTTCTGGAGTTCCATGATTAGGATCAATAGTCCATCCTGTCCATCCTTCATTGAAATTAGGGTTTACAATCAAACTTGTACAATCAGTACCAGGCTTCATGCCATTCTTATATGCATTCGAAAGGATGTCCTTAAACTTAGCAATTTCTTCAATCATTTCATCAGTAGTAAGACTTCGATTGAATTTAATATCTTCTGCCTCGAGAAGATAATCGCATAAATCATCATCATCAATATCTGCACTTGCAACAGTAGCATCGTCGTACACCTTTAACCATGCGGCATAAGCATCTATATTATCCTGTAACTGGTTTTTCTCGTTCTTCAAATCGTTGAGAGCTGAAATAAACGTTTCACTTGAAGTTGCTTTTGCTAATGCTTCGTATGCTACTACATACTTGTCATAAGTGTCGTTCTGACAGAACAAATTATCCTTATCTGCAATCTTATATGTATCAAGTAGTGAAGTTTCTCTCCAGTATTTATAAGCATCAAATGACTTACCAATATACTTGAGTGTCCAGTTATCTATTGCAGTAAAGTCACTTGAAAGTGATGTGTTCTTATACATACCAATGGTCAAATTACCATCCTCTACCAAACATAAAACATTGTTATGATAAAGTCCGAGATTGAAGAAACCTGCAGATGGTCCACCGCTTGTAGCTGGAATATACATACCTTCACGGTTTGAAGTAGAAACACCAGGGTCGCTTGTTACCGCATTTTCCCAGACATGCATGATATTCTTCTCGCTTCTTGCTACTGAGCTCTCAGCAAAAAGCCATGCATTAGTATTTATACCGTCTTTCCACATCTGTAGCGAATTGTCTGTACCACTTGCTTTACTGAATGCTTGTGCATCAATGATATATATACCAGATGGCAAACCACTAACTTTCTGCTGAATATCCATTAGGCCTTCTGACTTGTATGCAACACCAGAACCTGTTATAGTTGGTATGTTAACAGATTCCCAACCTGCAAGCGATGTGTTGTCATAACCTGGGTTTATGATTTTACTTGTCATGTCAACCGGATTCTCAGGTGTAGCTTTGTCTGCAATAGTTGAGTTAAGAACCTCAATAGCAGTTTGCAATTGTTCTGCACTACTTGTTTCATTATCATATACAGCTTGAGCATCAGAAGTGTTGATTTCGCGTTCCTGAGCAGTTGCTATGAGGTCCGCTAATTGCATTGCAAGCGAGTATACTTCATACTTTTTAGAGTATTCCTCATAGTCTGCCTGAGTGACAAAAGCCCAATCAAGTTTATAGTTTGCAGCATTGTCATCAGTAGTTAAAAGAAATGGAGAAAAATACTTGTTTGTAGAGTTCGTTGCATCAAGACCAAAATATGAACCTTCATACGATCCATAATCAAAATCGGAATTAAAATCACCTAACGAAAGACGGAACGAATCTCCATTTGGTTCGAGTTTCCAATGTGCATTTGCAATTGTTGATCCATACACAGAAGTGTAGATTTCGGAATAGAAATAGAGGTAATACCATGCATTTTTTGATGGCATGTAGTCTTTGAAATAGACAGTTTTGCCATCCCATGTGTCACCTTCGCCTACATATTTGTATGGCACTACTTTTGCTGCAGAAGGACTTGCTATGCAATAGTAAGGACTTGCAGAATTTTGGTTTAAGAACATCTTTGCACTTGTGTTGTAAAGATAGACCGTATCCTCAAACACAATACCTGACGTCTTTGGTAGTGGATACTCTCTACCATCGGCCCAAACACTCGATGTGCAAAGTGCGAGTGCTGCCGCAGTAAGAAATTTTTTCATAATAAATTAGTTTGGTTAAAAACTGTAATTTAATAAATTGGTAAAAAATAGATGTTTGGTTTTATAGTTTCTCAATGCAAAAATACATATTATATAATAAATACCAAAATAATAAATGGAAAAATATACTAATATGAGTGCAGTTTGTGGTACTTTATAAGTTTTTTTGTATTTTTGTAGAAAAATAAAATAAAATACATTTGATATATGAAAATAATTAAGAAAATAACACTCGTATGTTTGCTTTCATTTGCAACTTTATCTATTGCAAATGCACAAAAGAGTATAAGTAAGAACAATATTGTTCGTATTGAGTCCGGACTTGTGCAAGGTATAAATCAAGAAGGTACACAAGCATTTCTTGGCATTCCGTATGCAAAGGTTGAACGTTTTATGCCTCCTATGCCAGTAGAACCTTGGGATACAATTATGATATGTGACCACTGGGGACCACAAGCGATGCAGAATGTGGGAAACCGTGTGATGACAGAAGACGAGATGAGCGAGAACTCATGTGTGCTTAATGTTTGGACAACAAATCGCAAGTCCAAGAAACCTGTTATGCTTTGGCTACATGGTGGCGGTTTTGATTCTGGTACTTCTGCTTGGAATCCAGGCATGGGACTTGCGAAGAAAGATGTTGTATTGGTTAGTATCAATCATAGATTGAATATACTCGGATTTCTCGACCTTTCAGCTGTATCACCAAAATATAAATATTCTGGTAATGTGGGAATGATGGATGTTGTTGCTGCATTGAAGTGGATTCACAAGAACATTGCTAAGTTTGGTGGTGATCCAAATAACATTACCGTGTTTGGAGAATCAGGCGGTGGTGGCAAAGTAGGTACATTGCTTTGTATGCCTGAAGCGAAAGACTTATTTCACAAAGCAATTATATTGAGTGGAACAATATTAAATGTTAATGATAAGCAGATGTCTGAATCACTTGGAAAAGCGGTGATTGAGGAGCTTGGACTTACTTCGGAAACTATTGAGAAGATAAAAGATGTCCCATATAAAGAACTTTATGATGCTGGTCAACGTGCTATGGCAAAAAGCGTAGGCACTCGTCGTCCTGGTACACCAATGATGTGGGGATTTGGTCCAACTCCTGATGGTGAAGTCCTTGTGCAACAACCATTTCAACCCGGTTTTGCACCATTCGCAAGCAACAAACCAATTATCATTGGTACAACATTCAATGAATTGCAACGATTAACATACGACAAACCTCTCACAACAGATGAAGCACGCAAGATGCTCGAACCTACTTTTGGTGATCGCACAGATGAGTACATCAAAGCATTTGATGAAGCATGGCCAAATCATTCACCACAAGACCTTGTATCTATAGATCACCTTTTCCGTCCAAAGACACTCATAACAGCCGACTATATCTCATCACATCACGATGCTCCTACATATATGTATATGTTCACGTGGAAGTCACCAATTAATCAAGGTTCAGTTCACGGTCATGAATTGAAGTTCTGTTTCAATACTCTTAATCATGCGGGTAATGAACTCCCAAATCCTTCAACAGACGACCAACAACTTGCTGACATTATGAGTGATTCGTGGTCTAACTTTGCCCATACAGGTAATCCAAACGCGAAAGGTTTGCCCGAATGGAAAACATATAATGCCGATAGGGGAGATATGATGGTATTTGACCATAAATGTTACATCCTAAACAATCATGATCGCAAGTTGCAAGAAATAATAAACGACCGTTGTTTCAATAAATTGAAGGAATTCAACGAAAAGAAAATGCACAAATAGTAAATTGAAATACTATTTGTACATTTGCTTCTCTTTATTGTTATCATTATTTTGTTGGGACATGGTAGAATTTCCACACTGACTGACCAGGTTCGATGAGGTCAATTTCTGCGCAACGAATGCTGATGCGGTCGAAGTAGAGACGGAATACATGTGAGTCGCCTGCCATAACTGGAGTATAATTTTTTACACCGATACCCTGAGCATCACGGAGATAAAGTTTGTTACCAGTAAAACGATCCTTGATGTAAGTATCTTTATCAATGATGATACGAGTATTTCTGTCAGGTACGATATATTCCAGTTCTACTACTGTATAGTCATATTCGCTCTTCACGCTGAGCACATTGCAACTGAAATTATCAGCAGTTGTTGAATATGAGAGGCCATTGTATCTTACATCACGGAGACCACTATTGATATTGTTTGCAGGAGCATTGTAATTGTTATTATTGTGATTACTGTTGTCGCTCACAGCTGCTGCGATGATACCACCGAGTATTGCTGCACCTGCAACTGCTGCTGTTGCACCAGAGACCTGTTCGTGATGTGCAGGACGTACACGATTATTGCCATAACGCATAGCTTCTGCACAACGGTCCATTTTGTGGTCAATTTCACGAGGAGAAACGATAGTGTAACCACCATGTTCGTTATATTCGCGAGCACGCTTATAGTAGTCCATTGCTTCCTTATACTGTCCCATACGGTAAGCATCATCACCTTCCTTAATGTAGTCAAGAGTGTGAGTCTTCTTGATTGTATGGTTAATATTATTCCAGTGAGTCTGGGCGTTAGTTACTGTTGTGTTGATTGTGAACATTGCTGCAACGAGTGCAATCATTGAGATAAACTTTTTCATAATTTGTTTTGTTTTGATGTTATTAATTTCTTTTGACGATGCAAAGGTACGGACAATTTGATGCCCATTACGGACAAGGAATGAAATGCTTTTGGACAAATTATGAAGTTCACAATGTGTACGTATTTTTCACGGCATGTACACAGCTAAGCGAAATATAAGTAAAATTAATACTCTCTCTATGTGATGGAAAATCCGTCAAGACGGACAACAAAAATGATAAGGTCGTCTGAGCAAGTCCGACGGGACGGACAACACAGAACGACCTTATGATTTTTATGATATATTAATAATGTATTAGTTTATTGGTCTATTGTGAGGTTTGCAACAATATTAAATGTATAAGGGTGAACATCGTTAGCTGCACGAAGTTCAAGACCGTTACTATCGTATGCAACAATATTCACATTGATGCTTCCTTCTGCAGATGAGATGTCATTAGACATGGTAATAGTCCATACTGTGCGTTCTGCATTCTTTGGAGTTGCAACGAAATTTGTAGAACCATACAAACCTTGAGCCCAGAAAGCAACAACTTTTGCTACAGGAGCAGAGAAAGTAATGTCGAAAGTATTACCATTCATATCATACCCAAGACCAAAAGAATTGGCTTTAAGATTGATACCTACAACTTTAATATCTTCATTGTAAAGTATTGGAGCAACACCAGTACCAACAAATTCATACTGAGTTATGCAAACTGGTTCTACACCGTAGTATGGAACATCGTAAGCATAGATGTAGAGAGTGTAATGGTACCCTTTGTTGAGTGTGTATGAACCACCCTCAAACGATGTACATACAATATTACCAGATTGAGCATAAAGGTCGTTGAAAGAAATAAACTGCTCAGGATCTTCCTTACATTTAATTTCAAAACGATAATGGTCAATATTAGTAACATCACTTGTTACAGTACCTATTGATTCACCTTCAGGATTACCAATAGTTGCCCAATCGGTCTTTGAAATATCAAAAGAGATTGTATGTGGCTTGCGAACAGTTACATCTATTGATGCAGAAACATCAGATCCATCAGCAGGGCGAGCAGTGAGAGTACACAAACCAGGATTGACACCTATGATATTGCCTTGTGCATCAACTGTAGCAACAGAAGGATTTGATGATGTCCAAAGGAGACTATGTGTGAAAGCAGTCTCAGGAGTAATATATGGGGTAGGGTGGTAGGTTTCGTTTTGATTGATTGCTATTGAAGTAGTAGGGAATTCAATACTTTCAACAAAGAGTTCTTTACGGAAATAGGTTTGAGTATCATTCTGGAAAGGGTAGCGAAGCACCAAATAAACAGGTGAAATCTTGACTATGTCAACATTTTCAATAGGTTTATTACTAATGTCGTAAAGACGAAGAACATTGTTAACATTGTCATACTTGAATCGTGAAGCACCACTTATATCAGTATTTCCATTAGCATCAAAATGAATGGATTTGTTCTCGCGGTTATACCATGTTCCTTCAAGAAGAGATTCTGGAGTTTGCTGTGCTTCTTTTCCTGTAATTATATTTACAAGTTTAGTTACATCTTGAACATTTACATTACCATCTTTCGTAATATCACCATCAACATAGAGTTGAGCATTTGCATAGTTGACAAGAGAAAAAAGTGTCACTATGACTAAATAAAATTTTTTCATTCTGTAATTATTTGCGGTTAATTATATGCAAAAGTATGGATTTTTAATTGTTTAACCAAATATTTCATACAAAATTGAAAGTCCGAGCGTAGCATTCAAGAATATTATTGTATATTTGCAAAGATAATTATTCTAAGAAAACAATTTTGAAGTGAACAAATATATATTAACACGTTTAACGCCGTCTGACCGAACTATTCATGAAGAAATGAGTAAGGTCATTGTAAGTTTTCTTCCTCGTGAGGATTTTCTCATTCCAATGACACCTGAAGAATATGAAGATACTTTTGTTGAAGGTTCTTCCGATATAGTTTATGGATTATTTGACAACGGAAAACTTATTGCTACAAGTTCTTTGCTTCATGATGTAAGAGCTTATGGAGAACAGGACGAAGTAAAGGAAGTTTTGAAACATAAGTGCGCAGAGATTGGTGAATGTATGGTTTTGCCAGATTATCGAGGACAAGACTTGATGTTTAAGTTAAATGGTTTGTTAAAAGAAGACGCAAAGAAGTTAGGCGTTGAATATATGTTGGCTACAGCTCATCCTGAAAATATAGCAAGCAATACATCTCTAAAAAAGATTGGTTTCGAAAGGATAAAGACATTCAATCGTAATGGGTATTTAAGGAACTTATATTTAATGGAGATTTAATTTATAAGTATATATAACCAATGGTGGTTATGTTTAATTTGCAAAATTGCAATAGTCATTATTTGTATTATGAAGTTTGGATATAAGCGTTTACTACTATTTATTATATGCTTTTGCATTATAACATTCTGTAGGGCTAAAATCAATAATTACCATTTTACTACAATCGGACTTGAAGAAGGATTGTCGAGTAACATGATTAATGATGTATATGCAGACAGCAAGGGTTATATTTGGATTGCAACAAACAATGGATTGAACAGATTTGATGGTAAACATGTTTGTAAATATTTCGTAGAAAACGATTCAAAAAATATTCTTAGCAATCGTTTCCTCAGTATTGCAGAAGATGGAAACCAAAAGATTTGGTTGAAGAATGGTCAGCACAACTATATTATATATAATGAGAAGAATGGTCAATTTGACTGTAAATACAAAGATTATTTGCAGAGTCTTGGCATAAAAGTAATAAGTGATTTTACTCCTTATATATATACAGACAAAAATAAAGACCTTTGGGTTATTTATCCAAAAGCGGTTTACTATTACAAATTCCGAAGTCAGCAATTAAGGAAATACTACCTGAATGATGTAAGTAGTATTGATGTGAAGCACAACAAGGCATATATAGTTAAGAATGACTTGTCATTGGATTATATAGACTTGAAAACTAACAAGATAACATCTGACTTTTCACTTAAAAGAAGATTTTTCATTAAAAGACTTGAAAGTTCTACAAAAATATTTGTGGATAGCAAAAAAGGCATCTGGATTTTTGATGAAAATAATGATGTTTTAATCTACAAAAGAACTCCTAATAGCGAGTGGAAGAATTTCGGAGATGATGAAAACTCACCACGAATTGATATACATAATATAAGTGAAGATAAATATGGCAATGTGATATTTGCCATGGGACACAGCCATTTGTGTTATTATGACAGAGAAAGTGATGAGGTTAAAAAAGTCAGTCACTCCTCTACCAATCTTCCTTTAGGTATTGTAAATCGCGTTTATTGCTCATCAAATAGTATTTGGGTTTGTTCAGAGAGAAAAGGCATTTCTTATAGTGTCTTCCCTCTTGACTGCTTCGGTTCTGCAAAAAACTGGGCAAACACAGAAATTTATGATAAGAACGTAAATATCAGATCTATACTACAAGATCACAACAATCTCTTGTGGTGTGCTACTCATAGTCAGGGAGTTATAGTTTGTGAATTGGACTATGAGAAAGAAAAGATAAATGTAGTTAACCATATTTCAATAGAGAATCCTGGCAATTATATTGAAGAACTCTATGAAGATAAGAAAAATAGAATATGGGCAGGCACAATAAATGATGGAGTTTATATATATAAGAGCCATGATGATACTACCCCACTTCACTTTCGTAAAGGTCAAAATGGACTTGCAGATGATAATATAATTGCAATATGTGAGGACAACAAAGGTAATGTTTGGGTTGGAGGAAGAGAAAACGGCATTCAGAAATTCAACGAAAGTAAGAAGGCGTTTGAAAAACCTGTTATTTCAAACAAGATGATTACCGATATTGAGCCATCAAAAGAAGGAAAGATATACGTTGCTTCTGAGGATGGTCTGTATGTAGTTGACGTTAACACAAACAAATATAGTAACATAGTAATAACAAGACAAGACAGTCTATCCTCACTCTCCTACTTTAAGGATTTGAAACAAGTAAGGGTTGATAGCCGTGGTTGGTTGTGGTTTGGAGGAATAAATGGAGCAATGTTAAAAGCATCTCTAAATAGTCCTTGCATAAAACTTGGTGTTAGAGAAGGTTTTATAAACGAGAACATTAACACCATTGTTGAGGACGGACAAAAGAACATGTGGATAAGTACTGAGTTTGGACTCATTCGTATTAGCATTCCAAAAGGATTGAAAGAACCTAAACTTTGCAAATTACACATTCAAAACTTCTCTTCACATGACGGTTTAGCATCAGACCTTTTCAATCAGGATTGCTCTGAAGTATTGAAGAGTAATGCGGTTCTGTTTGGAAATATTGATGGAATAAGTATTGTACATCCAGAGAAGGTTCCAATGCATCGTATCAGTAACAATGTCAACATTTCGGAACTCCACATAGGAAACGACAGCATCTGTACTATCGTAGATACTTGTACACGCTATAGAATTCCATCAAATCATTCATTCTTTAGCATTTATTTTAGTTGCCAAGATGGTGATCTTCCACACGATAGAAGATATGCGTATCGCTTGGCAAAAGACGACGATTGGACATATACAACAAATCCCGAATTGCTCTTTAGCCACTTGATGCCAGGCAATCATACAATAGAATTATGTCTTGGAGGTGCAGAATCAACAAACATAACAAGACTTAATGTTTATGTTTGTTACCCATGGTGGGCAACATGGTGGGCAATCACATTATATATAATAGGTGGAATCGGTTTGTGTTACCTTTGGAGACGTTCAAGACTAAAGAGAAAATTATTGCTTGACAATATTACATCTTTGCAAGACGAGATGAAAATCATGATGGAACGATACCAAAACGAAAAGTTGAGAATGGAAATCAACACTCATAATGTCGAGGTTAACGATTCTGATGATGAACTGAAACAAAAGGTTATTGAAATAATAGAAAAGAACATTGACAATAGCGCTTTCACTGTTGAGATGCTCAGCCAGGAGTTAGGTATGAGTAGAGCCAGTCTGCACAGAAAGTTAGTTGCCATCACAGGACAAAGCCCATTGGGTTTCATTCGACTTGTAAGATTACAACGAGCAAAGCAACTACTTGAGAAGAATCACCTCAATGTGGCAGAAGTAGCCTACTCTGTTGGCTTCAATTCTCCAAAGATATTTAGTAAATATTTTAAGGATGAGTTTGGTGTTCTCCCATCACAGATAAAAGGATAAAGACACTTTCTAATTAATACAAAAATAAAATCACGATGTCAACCAAGTTGAACACCGTGATTTTTAATTCCCCAATGAAAAAAATAACAAGTAAAACTTTATTTTATTATTACTAATGAAAATTATTCTAAATAATAAAAAACAATAGAAGTGTCTTATATATGCTTTCTCTCGAAAACATTGCAAAATTACGCTTTTTGCTGAATTTGTATAGGTCTAAAATGTCTCAAATTAGGGTTTTGTTTGTAAAAAATTATGGTTTTTCCGCAAAAAACCACTAAAAACACCGATGAAATCGTGATTTTCGAGAAAAACTTTATAAATTTGCATTTGAAAACAATTAACCAATCTATAAAATATTATTACATGAAAAAGAGCGTAACCCTTTTATTTTTATCATTCATTTCTATCATTTGTTCCTTTGCTCAAATTAAAGAATCCATAACATCTCCTAATGGAAAAATCAAGGTTGAGGTTATAGGAGGAGAAGAAATAACATTCTCGGTGGAAGATGAAAACACTCCATTGCTCAAGGATTGTCGCATTCAGCTTTCTATAAACAACAAATCTAAGCATACAATTAATAAGATAAATAAGACTACTAAAATAATTCGTAAGAACATATCAGCACCTATTTATAAGTTTACTTCCATTACAGATGAGTACAACCAAATGGTTTTAATTGCATCTGATGGTGTCAATGTTGAGTTCAGAGCTTACGATACTGGCGTTGCATATCGTTTTGTTAATACAAAGATAAAGAAAGATTGGATAGTAAATAATGAGGTTGCAGAATACAAATTCACAAAAGATGCAACAGCATATTTGTCTTATTCAACAAACGAGAAGAATCCAAAAGCAATGGCATTCCAGGCAACTTATGAGGTTGCCCCACTCTCTTCTTCTCAAGATTTGGAAGTTTTTCTCCCAGCAACAATCGATATGACAAAGCAGAAGATAACTCTTTTCGAAACTGATGTTGAGGGTTATCCTGGAATGTTTGTGAAAGGTTCAGACTCAAAACTTACTGCTGAGTTTGCACATTATCCTAAGTCGTTCGAGTATTATCCTTGGAGAGTACAGAAGTACGTTACTGCAACAGAAGACTATATTGCAAAAGGTAAAGGCGTGAAATCATTTCCTTGGAGAGTATTTGCCATTACTCACGACGATAAGGAAATGCCAACAAATACGCTTGCGTATCAGTTAGCTTCTTCAAACAGAATAGAAGGCGACCTTTCGTGGATTAAGCCTGGTAAGGTTGCATGGGATTGGTGGAACAATTGGGGATTGACAAATGTCGATTTCGAAGCTGGTATCAATCAGGACACTTATAAGTATTATATTGATTTTGCATCTGCAAACGGTATCGAATATATCGTGCTTGATGAGGGTTGGTACAATCCTAAGAGCGGAGATATGCTTACTGTCATCCCCGAAATCAATCTTCCAGAACTTGTTAAATATGGAAAAGAAAAGAATGTAGATATCATTCTCTGGACTGTATTCAATGTGCTTGACAGTCAGCTTGATGAAGCATGTGAGCGTTATAGCAAGATGGGCATCAAAGGTTTTAAGGTAGATTTCATGGACCGTTATGACCAAGAAGGTGTTGACATGATTTACAGAATTGCAAAACGATGCGCTCAAAACAAACTGATGCTCGACTATCATGGTATCTTTGCTCCACAAGGCATCACACGAACATATCCAAATGTCGTGAACTTTGAGGCTTGTTTTGGAATGGAGGAAGCAAAGTGGACCGTACGAGAAAAGGGAGTTGAGAACGGAAAGAGTTACGATCGTCCAAGCAAAGACATGCCAAAGTACGATGTTACATTCCCTTACATCCGTGGAATGGTTGGTCCTGTTGATTTCACTCCTGGTGGTATGCGAAATGCAACAATAGCAGACTACCAGCCAATGTATTACAATCCATTCACAATGGGAACCCGTTGTCACCAGTTGGCATGCTACATTATCCATGAGAGTCCGTTGACTATGCTTGCAGACAATCCAACAATCTATATGAAAGAGAAGGAATGTACAGACTTCATCTGTTCACTTCCAGACACTTATCAAGACATGAAGTGCATTGCAGGAAAACTCGGTGAAAGCATTGTTATAGCAAGACGACAGAACAACGATTGGTATGTTGCGGGACAAAAGAATTGGGATGAAGGAACAGTTTCGTTCGATCTTTCTTTCCTTCCTGAAGGTACATACGAAATGACAATGTTCTGTGATGGTAAGAATGCAAATCAAAATGCTATGGACTATGTAGTCGAGAAGCAGACAATAACTGTTGGTTCTACCGCACAAACATATTCTGTAAAGATGGCAAGTGGTGGTGGTTTTGCTGCTAAAATCATTAAGAAATAAGAATAATATCTTTCTGTTATATATTTAAAGAGGTGTCAATGCAATAATGACACCTCTTTTACGTTTATAACTTTATATGAAAAAGAAAGCTATAAATATAATCATACTTTTGTTGGTGTTTTTTGTTTCATTACACGTTTCTGCACAATCAGTTATATTCAAGGGAACAGTTATTGATGACAAGAAGGCTCCAATAGAACTTGCTACGGTTCGCATCGAAGGCACATCAGAAGGTGCCGTATGCGACCTTAAAGGTCGTTTCCGCTTTACAGCAACAAGTGGTGACTCCATTGTTGTTGTTGCACAAATGGTGGGATATGAAACACGTAAGAAAGTGTTTAGAAATCCTGAAGATTCAATTACAGTAAACTTCATGTTGCCTTCACTCGGTATCGAACTCGGTGAGGTTCAAGTCAATGAGATTCGTCGTCAAACAAATTCGATGACTGATGTCAATCTCAAGGATATGAAGCACATGGGTAATGCTTCTGGAGGTGGAGTTGAGGCAATCATTGCTACTCAAGCTGGTGTAAGTACACACAACGAACTCTCATCACAATACAATGTTCGTGGTGGTTCGTTTGATGAAAACTCCGTATATATCAATGGTATTGAGGTCTATCGTCCACTTCTCATTCGTTCCGGACAACAAGAAGGCCTCTCAATCATCAACCCCGATATGGTAGAGAGTGTAGGTTTCTCCGCAGGTGGTTTTGAGGCTAAATACGGAGAAAAGATGTCGAGTGTGCTTGACATTAAGTATAAGAAAGTCAAAGGATTCGAGGCAAGTGTTTCTGCATCACTTTTAGGTGCTGCCGGTTATGTGGGATATGGTAACGATAAGTTTTCCATGACACATGCTTTGCGTTACAAGACCATGAAGAATCTTCTTGGCTCACTCGACACAAAGGGCGAATATGATCCTCGCGATTTCGACTATCAGACATATATCAGTTGGAAACCAAATGCTCACTGGAATGTTGACCTTATGGGTGTGATATCAACAAACAACTATAAGTTCAAACCATCCGACCGAGAGACAAAGTTTGGTACTTCAGAAGTAGTTAAAGACTTCAAGGTCTATTTTGATGGAACAGAACAAGACCAGTTCAACACATATTTCGGAGCATTCTCAACCACATACAACTTCAATCAGTACAACTCACTTACGTTCAACCTCTCTGCATTCAAGACACAAGAACGCGAAACATACGATATACAAGGACAATATTGGTTGCAGGAAGATGGTTACGATGAGAATCTCGGCATAGGAACATACCTTGAACATGCACGCAATCGTTTGAATGCCAACATGACAACAGTAGGTTTTACAGGTCGTAGCAGATTCACAGGTCATGACCTCCGATATGGAGCTTTGATGAAGTTTGAGAAAGTGAATGAATCTATGCGAGAATGGGAATTCCGTGATTCCGTAGGTTATTCACTCCCCCACACTCCTGACCGTCTCGACCTTATTTATAATATGGTGAGCCAAAACAAGGAGACAAGTAGTCATCTTGAGATATTTGCTCAAGACACATGGAGACATGAATTTGCAGAAGGTGAACTTGTGTTGAACTATGGTGCTCGACTCTCGCATTGGTCATGGAACAAAGAAACACTCTTCTCTCCTCGTGCAACATTTGCGTTCATTCCAACCGCAAACGACAACATGACCATACGTTTCTCTACAGGCCTCTATCATCAGACACCTTTTTATAAGGAAATGCGTGACACACTCACTGTAGATGGAAATACAAATGCTTTCTTGAATAAAGAGATAAAGAGTCAGCGGTCAATCCATTTCCTTCTTGGATACGAATATAAGTTCCGCATGATGAACAGACCTTTCAAGTTCACAGCAGAAACTTACTACAAATCTCTTTCAAATCTTATTCCTTACAATGTGGATAATGTGCGAGTAGTTTACTACGGAGGAAACATCGCGAAAGGTTATGCTACAGGTCTCGACCTCAAATTGTACGGTGAATTTGTTCCGGGAACAGACTCGTGGGTTAGCATTGGTATAATGAAGACTGAAGAAAAAATAAAGGGAGACAATGGTGTATGGAGCAAATTTGTACCTCGTCCTACAGACCAACGACTCAACCTTGCAGTATTCTTCTCGGACTATTTCCCGGGAACAGACCGTTGGAAGGTAACTGTAAAAGGACATTATGCTGGTGGTTTGCCATTTGGCCCTCCACACTCAGGACGAGAAAAGCAAGTGTTCCGAATGTCTTCATACCGTCGTGTTGACCTTGGTTTCTCATATCGACTCCTCAAGAATGAAGACCATCACATCTATCATGGCATAGGACAAGCATTCCGAAACATTTGGCTTGGTGTAGATGCATTCAACATTCTTGGCATCTCGAACGTGAACTCATACTATTGGGTTACGGACATTCACAGTAACCAGTACGCAGTACCTAACTACTTGACAGGCAGAACAATCAATGCTCGTATATTGATGGAGTTCTAATGTAAAAGATATTCGCAAAAACACTACCGCAAGTTTAAGGCAAAACTACCGGACAAATGCATCGATTTGTCCGGTAGTTTTGTGTCATTCTTCCGTATGTTTTTATGCAATATTCAAGAAGTATAAAAATACGGTTTGTTATGTCAATTAGAAGTTGTATGCAAGACCAAATGTGAAGTATTCCTTAAACTGGAAATAACCAAGTTTGTGACCTTCCTTAGTTGATGGTGAACGGTTGTCATCGAATCGCCAGAGAGCATTAACTTCTGTTGAGAAATACTTGTTGAACTGGAATGAGAAAGCGTTCTCCCACTCAGATTCTGCATAACGATAAGTAGTATAGTAGTAGAAACGTGAACGCCAAGTAAGGTTCTTCACAATGTCAATCTTGAAGTTTGCTTCTACCTTCGAACCGAAGTCGTGCTGGAAGTTGCGGTATGTACCATCGCCCCACTTCTTCATGTTATATACACCATGAATAGTATAATTTTCATCATCCGAACCAATCAAACGGTACTTATATGAAAGAGGAAGGAGTGCAACAGAAAGAGTTCCCTTCTTGAGAGTTGGCTTGAAGTCCATACCGACAGATACGAATATATCGAGAGGAGCAAGGAATCTACTGAATGTCTCTTTTTTGTTTGAACGATAACCAGGCATAAACTGTGAGTTCACATCACCTTGGACTGTGTAGAACCAAGCCTTTGTTGCCTTAACACCGAGTTTTGAAGAAAGGTAAATCTTATCGTTGTTAGTCATAAACTTATGGAACTCATCAGATGGTGTGCTAACAAAACCGAGACGAAGGTCGAGCTTGTTATCCCACTGTACCTTATTCTGGTCGTTGTAGTTACATTCATAGAGCAATGTAGAGAGAAGAGTTACATTGTTGTTTCCACCCTTATACCAGTTCTGTGAGAGGTAACTCTGAGTAAACTGAGTAGTGAACTTACCAGCTTTCTTCCAGAAGTTAGGCTTTTCTGGAACGATATTTACTGTGTCAGGAGTGATGACATCAGCTATATTGCTAATCTGATTAGTGTTCTTAAGAAGCTCATCAATAGTGTTTGTTGTATTTTCAATCTGTACATCCTTGATGACTTCTACATCATTGAACTGAGAATCGTAATACTTGAAATTGTCACTATTAGAGATGTAAGCACCAACAAGCGCCTTGTCAATCATCTGATTGAGGGAAGAACGATAAATCATACCGTTTGAAGAAGCAACATTGTTGTCATCAGAGTATGAAGGAGTCCAGTCGATATTGAATTCATTCTGAATAGCCTTGCTGTAATATGTCGATGGTTTGCTTGCACGATACATGTAAGGACTGTAAACAAATTCCGAAGAATCACTTTTTGTGTTCAACTCAATCGACATCAAGTTCTGCTTAAAACTATTAACCACTGAGTCTGCATAAAGAGCGAATGCAGATGGTTTGATACGACGTGACGACTGTGCGGAAGCAGAAACGAAACCGCACAATACAAGCATTAAAAGAATAAAAAGCTTTTTAGTTCTAATCATACGTTTAATAATATAAAGTGTTTATTTTCGGTGCAAAGGTACAACTTTTAATTTATAATTGAGTGCAGAGCTATAAGTTTTAGTGTGAAACAGCAATAGAATAAGAAGAAAATTATCTATATTTGCAAAAAATAAGGACGATATATGACTAAAAAACAAAGATATGAAGGCATAGTGGCATATTTCCAAAAGGAGATGCCGAATGTAGAAACAGAGTTGGAATACGAAAATCCATTTCAACTTTTAGTTGCTGTGATTCTTTCTGCTCAATGTACTGACAAGAGAGTAAACATGATTACTCCAAAACTATTTGCCGACTACCCTACTGCCGAAGTCATGGCTGAGGCGACAGATGAAGTAATATATGAATATGTAAAGAGCGTTAGTTACCCAAACAACAAGGCAAAGCACTTGGTCGGTATGGCTAAAATGCTCATGGCAGAGTATGGAGGTGAAGTGCCAAGTGACCTCGATGACCTTGTTCGTTTGCCAGGTGTAGGAAGAAAGACTGCAAATGTTATTCAGGCAGTAATATTCAACAAGGCAGCAATGGCTGTTGACACCCATATATTCCGTGTGTCACACCGGCTCGGACTGGTAAGCGAGAAATGTACAACACCCTATTCTGTCGAGAAAGAATTGGTGAAACATATAGACGATTCAATCATTCCGCTTGCACACCATTGGTTGCTTTTACATGGCAGATACGTTTGTCAATCTCGCAAACCAAGGTGCGAAAAGTGCGGAATAAAGGAGTTTTGCAACTTTTTCAAGAAAAATTCAGCAATAGTTTGCTAACGTATCAAAGAAAATTATTAACTTTGCCATTGAAAGTATAGTATATACTTATCAAAGAGTATATTTTTGACATTAGAAACATTCATTATTAACTTTTTAAAAATATCAAACCAATGAACATTAAAGATTACGACTTCTCAGGTAAGAAGGCAATTGTACGTGTTGACTTTAACGTACCTATTCAGAATGGTCAGATCACTGATATGACTCGTATCAATGGTGCACTCCCAACTCTTAAGCTCATCCTCGAAAAGGGCGGTGCTCTTATCATCATGTCTCACATGGGTAAGCCAAAGGGTAAGGTTAAGCCAGAACTCTCACTTGGTCAGATTGTACCTGCAGTTTCTGAAGCACTTGGTGTTCCAGTGCAGTTCGCTGACGACTGCCAGAAGGCAGACGAGAAGGCTGCTGCTCTTAAGGCTGGTGAAGTTCTCCTCCTTGAGAACCTCCGCTACTATCCAGAAGAAGAAGGTAAGCCAGTAGGTGTTGAGAAGGGTACTCCAGAATACGACGAAGCAAAGAAGGCAATGAAGGCTTCTCAGAAGGCATTCGCTGCTAAGCTCGCTTCTTACGCAGACTGCTGGGTAATGGATGCATTCGGTACAGCACACCGTAAGCACGCTTCTACAGCTGTTATCGCAGAAAACTTCGCTAAGGAAGACGTTATGCTCGGTCTCCTCATGGAGAAGGAAGTACAGGCTGTTGACAACGTACTTAACAACATCAAGCGTCCATTCGTAGCTATCATGGGTGGTTCAAAGGTATCTTCTAAGATTGGTATCATTGAAAACCTCCTCGGCAAGGTTGACAAGCTCATCCTCTGCGGTGGTATGACATACACAT
>CALBJW010000130.1 GCA_937893145.1 uncultured Prevotellaceae bacterium
GAATTCGAAGCTCCTGCTGGTCACAACTACTACCAGATGGTTTCTAACTACGAAGGCGTTATGATCATCGATGCAGACTATGCAAGCGACTACATTGCTAAGCTCATCATCAACGGCACACCATGTGGTAATGTTGTTGACCGTGAAGTTCTCATCAACCGTGGTGATGTTGTTGTATTCGACATCAACGCTCGTGAGGATGGTAACAACATCGGTATCAGCTACCGTCCAGTAGCTACAGGTGATGTTTGGAACATGCCAATCGCAGTTGAGAAGGGCTCTGAAATCGAAGCTGTTGCTCTCAACGTTGACCTCGCTAACTGGTACAAGGTTTCTGTTCCTGCAAATGCAGACATGACTCTCACTCTCCCACAGGGTTCTGCAATGGTTTACACTGCTGACACTGCTGCTAACGAGAACCGTGGTTCTTCATTCGAGAACACAGAAGACGGCACAATGGTTTACACTTACGTAAACAATGACAACCGCGTTGTTGACCTCTACGTTAAGGTAGAAGCAATGAACAATGAGGGTGTTGCTGGTCTTGCTTACGATCTCCAGGATAAGGAAGCTTACGCATTCTACAACACTATCGCTGCAGACGTAACTTACACTCGTACATTCGGTACTACTAACTGGCAGCCACTCTACGTTCCATTCCAGTCTAACATCGAGGATTGGGAAGGTGTTGACATCTGCCGCGTTTACAACAACGACGATATCCAAGACTTGGTTCTCACTATTGAGTACCTCGAGCCAGGCGACGTAGTTGAAGCTAACGTTCCTTACTTCATCAAGGCTAAGGAAGTTGGTACAATCACTGTTCAGGGTGAAACAATCCACGCTTCTGAGAATGGTCAGGTTAAGAGCGGCAACGTTACTATCACAGGTATCAACGCTGCTAAGACTATCAACCCAAGCGACAACTTCTACGTACTCCACCTCAACGAGCTCCGCAAGGTTGAGAACGAATACACAATCCCTGCAATGCGCTGGTATCTCGAATCAGAGAGCAACGCTCCAATCCAGGTACGTATCCGTAAGGTTAACGGCGAAGAAGTTACTGCTATCGCAGGTGTTGAAGTTGATTCAAACAGCGCTATTTACAATGTAAACGGTGTTCGTGTTAGCGCAGTTAACAAGGGTATCAACATCATCAACGCAAAGGGTGTTATCAAGAAGGTATTCATTAAGTAATCATAATTAATTACAGACAAAAATGAAAAAGACATTTATTGCTCCTTCAATGGAGGTAAAGAAGATTGAGGTTAACTCATACCTCATCACAACTTCTATCAACGTGGGTCCTGCTACAGACGCAACAAGCCCAATCGAGTCTCACATTCGCTAATCTTTAGCAAGTTTGTAATTTAGAATACATACTTATTATTAAGGCTACAGGTCATTTCGATCTGTAGCCTTTTTGGTTTTATAATACAACCGAGAAAGGATTGCACAAGTGGCACAATACTTAGTGGAAGAGCGAGCAATTGTTAACATATATTTATAAATAAGGTGTAAATTGTAGTTAAAGTGTTAAATCACGAGTTTCCAATTGCATATTTATGCGTTTTCTTTTGCCAAGTCAAGGAAAATAAGTAAATTTGCACGATTTTGCGCGAATGTCTATTGACCAATAAAAAAGACATAGTAAAAAAGAATTGAAGAATAGCGTTTCAAATAGAATTATTATTATTTAACCCTCTATAAATTATGGCAAAGAAAATTATGCTATTAGCCATACTTATGCTCTCTATCGTAAGTACAGCTATGGCACAAGGTAAAAAAGTTACAGGTACTGTGCTTTCTGATGAAGATAGCGAACCTATCATAGGTGCACATGTACAGGTTGTGGGAACAACCCTTGTAACTGTAACCGACGTGGATGGTAACTTCACATTCAATCAAGTACCTTCCACTGCAAAACGCCTCAATGTGTCGTACATCGGTATGACTACTCAGGAGGTACCTATCAAGTACACAAAAATGATTATTCGTCTTCAGGATGACTCAAAGGCACTTGATGACGTTATGGTGGTAGCTTTCGGTGAAGCGAAGAAATCTGCCTTCACTGGTTCTGCTGCTGTGATTGATGCAGAGAAGATTGCAAGTGTACAGACAAGTAACGTAACCAACGCCCTTGCTGGTCAGGTAGCTGGTGTTCAGATTACCAAGAGCAGCGGTCGTCCTGGTGATGGTGCAAACGTATTTATTCGTGGTATCGGTTCTTTCTCAGCAAGCAACAGTCCACTTTATATTGTTGATGGTTCACCATACGCTGGTGACATCTCTGCCATCAACCCACAAGATATCGCTTCGATGACAGTCATGAAGGATGCTGCTGCAAACGCACTTTATGGTGCTCGTGGTGCTAACGGTGTGATTATCATTACCACAAAGCGTGGTCAGAAAGGCGACGCTCGCATTTCTGTCGATGCAAAATGGGGTACAAATCGCCGTGGCACAAAGAACTACGAGGTGATGCAGAATCCAAATACATACATGGAGACTTTGTATCAGGCAATGTATAACAACCGTTACGGTCAGCTTCTTAAAAACACTGACCCTGCAAAGGCTGCTATCCAGGCTAACCAGTATGTCAACGATAACATCTTCAAGAACTCAGGTATGGGTGTCGGCTACCAGATGTACACACTCCCTGAAGGTCAGAACTTCATCGGTACAAATGGACGTGTGAACCCTGCTGCCACAATGGGTTACAATGATGGTCAGTACTTCTACACTAATGATAGATGGGAAGATGAACTCCTCGACTCAAGTAACCTTCGCCAAGAATACAATGCTTCTATTTCTGGTGGTACAGAGAAGAACGACTACTTCATTTCGTTCGGATATATCGAAGATACTGGTATCATCCCTAAGTCTGGTTTTGACCGTTATACCGCTCGTGTGAAGAACGACTATAAGGTAAAGAACTGGTTGAAGATTGGAGAAAACATATCTTTCACACACTACAAGTATTCGGACCCTGCAGACCAGTCGGGTGCAGGTACAACTGGCAACGTGTTCTATGTAGCAAACACTATCGCCCCTATCTACTCTCTTTATGTTCGTGATGCACAGGGCAATATCATGAAGAAGAATGGTAACACTGTATATGAGTTTGGTGATAACACAACATCAAACATATACCGTGCATACGTTCCTGGTGCTAACCCTGGTTCTGACCTTGCTTTCAACAAGAGTTATGCATTGTCAAACATCATTGATGCTACTGCATACGTGGAAGCAGAATTTGTGGAGGGACTCAAGGCACGCGTTTCGTACAACTACTTCGTGGATGATTCGCGAATCAACCAGACTACCAACAAGTATTTTGGCCAGTATTCGTACATGGGAGGTTATGCAGCGGTTGCACACCAGCGACAGACAAACTCAAACTTCCAGCAACTCCTCACATACAAGCATGTATTTGGTGAGAAACACTCGATGGACCTCCTTCTTGGACATGAACTCTACACTCTGAGTGTTAGCGGACTTAGCGGTTCGAAGACTAACCTCTTTAATAATGATGTTGCTGAACTTGGCAACGCTATCAGCAACCCATCAACAAGTTCTTCTACTGACTACTACACTACTGAAGGTATCTTCTTCCGTGGTCAATACGACTACATGGAGAAATATTTCGGTTCTATCAGTTTCCGTCGCGATGGTTCTTCACGTTTCTCAAAGGAAAACCGCTGGGGTAACTTCTGGTCTATCGGTGGTGGTTGGCTCATCAATAAGGAACGTTGGTTTGACAACGTAAGATGGGTTAACATCTTAAAGCTTAAAGCAAGTTACGGTGAGCAGGGTAATGATGCTGTGGGTGGTTACTACCCTTGGACTGCACAATACTCGGTGGTTGACATCAACGACCAGATTTCTCTTACTCAGGTAAATGTGGGAGCAAAGGACCTCACTTGGGAAGCGTCGCGCAACTTCAACTGTGGTGTTGACTTCTCACTCTTCGGCTACAGACTGAATGGTAGCATCGAATTCTTCAACCGCCAGACTGACGATATGCTCTATGCTCGTCCTATGGCGATCTCTAACGGTATAGCATCGCTGTTGACTAACATCGGTTCGGTCAGAAACCGTGGTATTGAACTTGATGTCAACGGCAGTGTGGTTGACAACTGGAAGGGACTGGATGTAAACATGAACGCTAACATCACTTTCATCAAGAACAAGATTCTTTCACTCGCTCCAGAACTTAACGGCAGCTACATCTCGGGCAACTACATGCGCCGCGAAGGTGGTTCGATGTACAACCTCTACATGCGCCAGTGGGCAGGTGTGGACCAGGCGACTGGTGCTGCAACATGGTGGAAGGATGTGAAGGATGCAAACGGAAATGTAACTGGCAAGGAGAAGACTACCTCGTGGTCGGAAGCAACTGAATACGAACTGGGAGACGTGATGCCTAAGTGCTATGGTGGTTTCGGTCTCAACGCTTCGTGGAAGGGCTTCGACTTTGGCATCACATTCTCGTACCAGATGGGTGGTAAGATTTACGACTCAAGTTATGCAAGCCTTATGCACAACGGCACAAGCTCTGCTGGTATGAACTGGCACAAGGATATGCTCAAGGCGTGGAACGAGAACAACCGTGTGACTGATGTCCCTGTTCTCAACACTGCTGCCACTTATTCGTATGACAACAGCATATCAGACCGTTTCCTTATCAGTTCAAATTACCTTAGTCTTAACAACATATCTCTTGGATATACCCTTCCACGCAAGTGGACCTCACAGGCAAGAATCGACAAAGTGCGCCTGTACTGCGTTGCTGACAATGTGGCTCTCTGGTCTAAGCGCAACGGACTCGACCCACGACAGTCGTTCGTGACTGCAAGCAACTCAGAATACTCTATACTTCGTTCCATTTCGGGAGGTATCACTGTTGATTTCTAATGACTGAAGATTAAGGACTAAAACATATAGAATTCTCATGAAGATAAAGAATATTATTCCATTTATTGGTCTTGTGACAGCCCTCGTGTCGTGCGACAAACTGAACACTGCTCCTGAGGGTGGAATTGTGGTCGAGGACCAGATTACTGAGGAGCAACTCGGAGTGCAGGTGATTGGTATGTACCAGGAACTGAACGGCGCACTCAACACTTTTGGTGATGATGACCACACAGACTACGGCATTCCTGCCATGCACCTCCGTCTTGATTCGGACGGTATGGACTTGGTGTCAAACTACAGCGGATACAACCACTTCAGTTCTTCGCTCACATATACCAACCGTCTATATACCTCTTCAGGCACTCTCTTCATCTGGTATCGCAACTACAAGATTATCCGTGCTGCGAACTACATCCTTAGCAAGATAGACGAAGGCACAACAAACCCTCTCATGCAGAGCTACATTGCTGAGGCAAAGTCGCTTCGTGCCTATGCGTACATGAACCTCGCACAATGCTATCAGTTCACTTACAAAGGCAATGAGGATAAGCCATGCGTACCTATCGTAACGGAGAAGATGTCGTTCAACGATGGCAACAATAACCCTCGCAAGTCGGTCAAGGAGGTTTACGATCTCATCATCAGCGACCTCGATGATGCCATCGTGAAGTTTGAGGCAACAAAGGGTGAGGTTGCTCGTCGTGACAAGATGACTGTCAATGTGGATGTTGCTCACGGTCTTCGTGCTCGTGCTCGTCTCATCATGCATAATTATGCAGGAGCACAGGAGGATGCAGAGGCTGTACTTGCAAAGTACTCTCCTTACACTCGAGCAGAAGTTGCTCAGCCAACCTTTGTTAGTGTAAATGAACATAGTTGGGTTTGGGGACTTATATATAATGAGAACAGTACATCTGTCAAGACAGGTATCGTAAACTGGCCTTCACAGCTTTGTTCTCTCGTATCAAACGGTTACACTACTGGTGGTGCTACTTACCGTTGCATCAACAGTAATCTCTTCAACCAAATCAGTCCTTCGGATGTTCGCTATGGTTGGTGGCTCGACGCTACTGGCTACTCTCCAAACATTGCAAACAATGAGGAATACACTGAATTTGTGGCAGAGAAGAACATGGATAAGTATGCTACTATGAAGTTTGCCCCAGCAGACTATAAGGTAACATCTACCTACAATACTCAGGACTACCCAATGATGCGTGCAGAAGAGATGGAACTCATTCGTATTGAATGTATGGCTCATCAGTCACTCACATCAGCAAAGCAGGAACTTCGTGAGTTCGTCACAAAGTATCGTGATGACTCTTTCGAGACATACGCACAGACTCTCGAGGACTTCATCAATGAGGTTTGGCTCCAGCGTCGTATAGAACTTTGGGGTGAAGGTTTCGCATTCTTCGACATCATGCGTCTTCACAAGGATATCGACCGCAGAAACTCTAACTTCGGTACAGACTACCAGTGGTTCATTGCGGCAGACAGTCCTATCCTCCTCTTCCGTATTCCACAGAGTGAGATTCGTGCTAACCTGCTTATCAACGATGAAGACAATAACCCAGAAGCTCCACTTCCAAGCATTTAAGCGATAAAACATAAGAGAACAATATGAAAATCAAAAATATCTTAGCTGCATTATTTGCAGGTCTCACTATAGCATCATGTGCTGATAAGGTTCCAACCGACGACAAGGGACCAAGTCCCGAATGCGACAATGTCGGAGTGTTTTTCCTTCAGGAAGGACTCAACTCTCTCAAGCTTAAAGATGTGACAGACACCATCACAATCGTGATGGGACGCATCAACACCAACGAAGCAACAAACTGTGACATCAACATCGAGATGAGTACAGCCGACGGTTCTGTTTCGCTCGTTCAAGAGAAGGACATGGTGTCGTTTGCCAAAGGTGAAGCATCGGACACAGTAAAATTCGTTGTTGGTCCACTTGAATACGGAGTGAACTACAATGTTGACCTTTCTCTTGATGAAAGTCTTGTAAGTCCATACGCAAAGAGTCAGATGTCGTTCACCGTATATTGTGAAGACCCAGATGCTTGGGAGACATTCTGCGACTCGGCAATCTTTGTCAACAACCTTTGGAGTTCTGTTCTTTCCAATTCAACTATCACATACAGAGATGTAAAGATTAAGAAGTATCGTGGTAAGAACATCTTCCGTATCTACGGACTTCCAGTAATCTTCCAGCGCGAATGGCAGGAATACTACCAGATGGCTCCAAACTGTAAGATTATTGAAGGTGATGCAAGTCTTGAACTCGACTGCGAGATATACTCCGATCCTAAAAGTTCCATCAAGAAACTCTACATCGACTTCCAGAGTCTCGGTGTGAGTCTCGGCGCAATAGAGGGCACACCTTACACAGTAGGTGAGGTATGGGCTGGTTCTGTAGCACACAACCTCACAAGTGCATCTACAGGCGAACCAATCTCAGAAGGTCAATACCCTCTCGGCACATACGACCCTGCAAATGGAGTCTTTAAGTTCGGAAAGATTGCTATTGACTACGGCGATGACCTCGGCATTCAGTTGTGTAATGGTGAAACTGCAATCTACCTTGATGAGAGCAAACTT
This sequence comes from uncultured Prevotellaceae bacterium, assembly GCA_937893145.1. Classification (GTDB taxonomy): domain Bacteria; phylum Bacteroidota; class Bacteroidia; order Bacteroidales; family Bacteroidaceae; genus Minthosoma. The sequence goes on from CALBJW010000130.1 coordinate 7,525, forward strand.
GAGGTTGACATCCGTGACCTTCTCTACAAGAACGAACGACGTGGTGTGTTCAAGTCAAAGGCATACCTCAACGAGGATGGTTCTTATGTAGAACAGGGAACAAAAATTGCCCGTTGTGTGAGCGAAGACTATGAGGATGCAAACAAGACATTCCGCATCACAGCTCCTTATGTTCCTGGTTGCGACCTCTATTTCATTCAGGACGGCAAGAGGGTGACATTCCCTTCTGGACAGATAACAGGTAGCACATCACTCGGTGGTTATCCTATCTTCTGCGAGTCAAAGACTTGTTCGTATGTAAAGACAGACTCAACAGAATACTACAAGTTCCCAATGACATTCTATTATGTCAACGAAAATGGCAATCGCTATGACCTCGGAACATTCGACGAAGTACTTGAAGTAGGATCTGTCATCACATACTTCACTCCAGATAGCCTTGTTCAAGGCAAGAGCATTGACGACTATGTTGGCAAGTGGGTTGGTGAGTTCATATATGTAAGTGACCAGAACCAGACTATCGAAGCAGAGGTAACAATCACTAAGGACGATGACTACACCCTTATGATTCGTGGTCTCTCGCCATACATGGAGGCACAGTACGGATACGACTCTTCGCTCTACCTCGACTGGAACGATGCAACTGGCATGTTTGATTTTGTACCACAGTATGCTAACACATACAACAGTTACCAAATCAATGCACTCCTCGCAAACCTCGACGACCCTACTGGTAATCTTTATGATAATGGTAAACTTCGTGTCGGATTTACTAAGGATGGCCGTATAGCATTCATCAATGACCCTGATAACATATCGGTTACAGGTTCAGAACTCAACAGTATCGTGTTCTTCACTACTGCAAATGGTGGTGCACTTGTCGAACCATTCATTCCATACAACCTTGTTCTTTCAAGGTCGGACGAGAACAGTTCTGCCGTTAAACGTCATATCCGTTCAACAAAGGCAAGTACTATGATTCCTTGGTCAAACTTCGGAGCACTCCAGAAGATAGGAAACCATACCGTAATGAAGACCAAGTTCGGTTCTGCTGGTAGCGTGACATCAGGATATAATATCATTAAGCCTGGTTTCCGCAAATTTTCGAGATAATAAAATCATAACATAACGAGCGAAAAATGAAAAAATCACTCATTATTTCTTCACTCTTCGCATTTTCCTTCACAGTCTTCGCTGCTCCACGTGGCGAAGAGGCTGCGAGGGAAATTGCGTTTAATCATTTCTTCCAGAAAAGCACAGGAAGTGTGATGAGAAAAGTCCGTTCAAAGGATGAAATAACCCTTGCTGGTACTGCCTCTGGCATACTTGGTTCATCGGCAGAAGCAAAGTCAAGAACTGCAAGATGGACAACCGAACCATTCTTTATCTATAACAATGGCAACAGCGGTTTTGTTATCGTTTCGGGCGATGATGCTGTAGAACCAATCCTTGCATACAGCGATGAAGGTGCTTTCGTGACAGAGAACATTCCAGAACAGGTTCGTGGTTGGCTACAGATGTATGCTGATGAGATGGCTCATGTCACTTATACATCGCCAGCAACATTCGACAATCCAGAAACAAAACAACGCAACTCAAGTAGCTACCCAGAATCTGTTGCCCCACTACTTCAGTACAAGGGGGAAAGCATACAGTGGGACCAGAACACACCATTCAACAAGAACTGTCCTACACAATCAGGGTATCTTTGTCCAGTAGGTTGTGTTGCTACTGCTTTCGCACAGATTATGTACTACCACAGATGGCCAGAACATGGTCAGGGTGGTACTAAGAATTACCTTAGTTATCCGCACAATTTCTCTCTTTCATTCAACTACTCAGCTGCCGAATTTGATTTCGACAAGATGCTTCCTCACTACTATCACGGCAAATATACAGAGGAACAGGGAGCAGAAGTTGCAAAACTCTGCTATGCTATCGGTGTGGCTGTTGAAATGGAATACGACCCTGCTGGTTCGGGAGCATACTCAGTAACCGCTGGCGACCCCATCATCAAGTATTTCAACTACGACAAGAACCTTCACTATGCATATCGTGACTACTTCACTAAGGAAGAGTGGATTGACATGATTAAGAAGGAACTTTCTGAAGGTCGTCCAATTTGCTATGCAGGTTCTTCCACTTCAGTAGGTCACCAATTCATATTTGATGGATACGACAGAAACGACCGTGTTCATGTCAACTGGGGATGGGCTGGCATGAGTGATGGTTACTTTGCACTCTCTGTACTCGCTCCAAGCAGCACAGGTACAGGTGGTGGTTCCGTCACATCTGGAGGTTTTATCTACAATCAGGGAATGTGGATGGGAATGCAGCGTCCTAATGAAAATTCCACTCCTGTTTCTTTCATGGTCCTCAATACATATAGTGCAAATATTGATGGCTATGCTAATTTCAGCCTCAACATCGACAAGACAAATGCAATGATGGGTGAGAAAATCACCCTTTCCACTACCGAAATAGCAAACCTCTCGGTTTCTTTCCAAGGTGTATTTGGAACAGTCATTGAGAATGAGGATGGCGAACAAATTGCTATTAACACTACAGGTTCAAAGTCAATAATTCGTACTTCATACATCTATGATGAAGATGTCATTACACAAACATCGGTCATCCCTACTGACCTTGCAGATGGAAACTACATCATTTACCTTGCATCAAAGGCAGATGGTGAGTTGCGTTGGAGCAGAATCCGTGCTGCTGAAGGTTATTGCGACCACTACGAAATGAAAGTGGTAGATGGCATGGTCACATTCTCTTATAATGGAAATGTAGAAGCAGATGGTACTCTTGTTGCAGACCATACTATCTACACAAAGTGTCGAAGCCAGTTTACTGCAAAGATTAAGAACGAAAACAAACGCGAATATTTTGGTGTTGCCCGCGTTGGTATATACAAAGAAGACGAAAATGGCAATCCTACCCTTATCGCAATTTGCGGAAAGGAACAGGTTTCCCTTCCTTACGATGAGGATGTTGAGATTGTGTTCCGTGGAGCTATTGAAGCCGTCTCAAAGGATGTGGCAGTAAGTCAGGGGGACTACAAGGCTTGTGTCATCTTGGAGAATCAAGGTAAATACTATCAGGCAAGTGAATCTATCGACATCACAATCAAGCGTATTCCTTCGGGAATGGCAGCACTTACCTGCGATGATTTCACTATGACAAAGAGTTCATACGGCATTGATGAACCTATCGAAGGTCATATCAACATTACAAACACACGAAGTGTTTACTCCGACTTTATCGGAATCATCATATTTAAGGAAAATTCCAACTTAGGTTCTCCATACTGGGAGAAAGAAGTATTCCTTGAAAACGGCATCTCTGCAGAGTTCAACTACTCTATACCTGCACAGTTCGAGCCAGGAAAATACAAAGCTTCGCTCCGATACACTGGTGGTGCTGAGTATAGCAACGAAATTAAGAGCATAACTTTCGAGGTTCGTGATGAATATGTAAGCATGAAATCCGTAAGTACGGACAATGATGTCCGTGCAGAAGAATACTTCAATTTTTCCGGTCAAAGACTTAAAAACATACCGTCGAAAGGAGCATATATAATAAAGCAACAAACTATTGATGGGGTAAGAGTGATAAAGAAATTTAGCAAATAAAGACTATATCCAACAACTTAAAAAACATTATGAATAGATTGTTTTCCATAGCACTTGCAGCTATACTTGCAATGCTCAATTTTACTGCCTACGCACAAACTGGGCTTACAATACAAGAAGCTGCAGAACTTGCAGACGGTCCTAACTCTGTAGCATTCAATATTGGCGAGGACTACACTTGTCCACGTTTCTTCAAATATACATCTCAGGTCAGAGGACTCCTGAGGGTGGAAGGAGAGAACACAACTGTGTCTATCAACTGTGTTACAGAAGATAGCATTGAAGCGTCATGTATCAAGACTGGCACAAGTTGTATTATCCCAATGGTTGAAGGAACAACTGTTTATGTTCAGATTTCTCCTAACATGACACTTGAAGATGATATCACCGTGAATTTCTATGCTGGCTTTGAGGCTAATGCCAATGCTGGTAGAGGAACAAGTAAGAGTGACCCAATCGTCATAGAAGAAAAACAAACTAACATTACCATTGACAATGTAGCAGGTTTTGAGGAGTTTGACAACTTCTTCACTTATCAGGCTACTGAGACCGGAGCACTTCAACTCAGTTGTTCGGGATATGTTCTTACAGGTAAATATGGTAGTAGCTTCAACAACTTGACAAACTCATTTACTACAAGTTATGACAACGGCAAGTATGTAGGAGTAATTCCAGTACAGAAGGGCGCTACTGTATGCATCTCTATTGGTGCATATACTGCTATGTCTGTGACTGCCACTATGACATATCCAGAAAAAGGTACTTCATCAAACTACCCTATAGAACTCATCGAAGGCAACAATAATGTAAGTGCAGAATTTGGAGAATACTGGTATCTGTACGATGGAACAAAGGAAGATGGTTACCTCACTATCTCCTCAGAGTACACAATCCCTCGTGGATATGTCAAGGTGTTCACCAACGATAACCTCTATTTCCCAGTTGCACAGTCCGAAACTGGCTACTATGACATTCGTTTTAAGGTAAGAAAGAACACTTCATACCTTATATATATCCTCAAGACTGAAGAATCTGATGACTGGCCAAACCCTGATGTTATCAATGTTTCTTTCGATCCTCTTCAGAAAGGTGAGAGTGCAAACAACCCTATCATCCTCACTCCAAACCAAGCAGAAGAGTTGAGCAATACGAGTGGTACTTACTACTATTCTATCTCGGTTCCACAGAATAGCGAAAACCAGATGATTGATTTTGACATTATTGGCGAATCGAAGGAAAGCTATTTCCTCACACTCTACGATACTCAAAAGGGCAGCTACTATGCAGTGACTGGTTATGGAGAGTGCAAGGCTGAAGCCGAGTCTGGTCATTCATATATGCTTGTTGTAGAAAAGAACAAGGCTGGCGAGGGAACTCTTATGCCTTATGTTCGTGACATGATTGAAGGAGAATCAATCTTCAAACCTATCACATTGCAGATTGGTGAGAATCCTATCAGCAAGACCAATGATGTTTACCTTCAGTACAAGGCTACAATCAACGGACGCCTCTCTCTCGCATTCAACATTCCATCTGTAGTTATAGACTTCCCTATCTCTACCGACCCGGAAAAGGGTGCTTACGTTGCTTATCCAGAAGGCGGTACAACAAAACTTGATGTTGTGGAAGGCACAAACTACTTCATCCATTTGACAAACGTATCCGAAGACTGCATCCTCACATTCGCAGAAGAAGGTTATAAGTCTGGCGACACAAAGGAAATGGCAATCGAAGTGACTGATTCGAAGGTTACTCTCACTCCTCAGATGATGAACACATGGTTCCGCTATACTGCGGCTAAGGATGGAAAGATGGTCATCTCAAGCAACATTACCGATGATGGCACCACCTCTATCTATTACAGCATAGGTGATGACACATACATGTCGTATATCATTAACAACGATGAGGAAGGAAATATCATCTACAGAACAACATTCAGCATCAACAAGGGCGAAACAATTTATGTACACCTCGTTTCTTCTGTAGAACATGGAGGCAAAGACATCGTCTTCGACTTGAGAGATTTTGCTCAGGGAGAATCACTCCACACAGCATTTGAGCTCATTCCTAATGGCAGTAGTGTAAATGTACCTCTTGCTACACGCAAGCAGAATCAGTGGGTACGCATTCCTGTCAATGGAGCAAGGAAGATTACTGTCACTACAGACCGTTTCATCTCTGGTGGCATATTCCTCAACGAAGATGTAAACCGCGCTTACGACATTGAGTTCACTCCAGATGGCAACAACGAGGTGCAGACAGCAGTTTACGAAAGTAACGAACCTGTTGAGTATCTCTATGTAAAGATTGCATTCTCAAATGGTAAGATTGTGATGAGTGCTTCTGCAGACTACACTTCAAGTATTGCAAACACAGAACTCAACACTATTCCTACCGAGACATACAGCATCAATGGTGTTCGTCTTTCATCTCCACAACGAGGCATCAACATTATTCGTCGTGCTGATGGAAGTGTGAAGAAGGTTATTCGTTAGATTACTAAATAAAAAAACAATAAAGTTATGACTTTTAGACAAACTCTGGGTGTCTTGGCATTTGCTTTTGCAGCACTATGCAGTCAGCCTGCATTTGCAATCAAGGCTAACCCAAAAACCGTTGCTGTGCGCCAGCCAGACGGTTCCACCATCATGGTTCGCATCCATGGTGATGAGAACCATCACTACAAGACCACTCTTGATGGCTATCGCATCGACACCGACAGCAAAGGTTATTACCGCTATGTCGAATACGATGAGGGTGCAAACAAACTGCGTTTAACAGACCTTCGTGTTCACGACATTGCTCAGCGTACTTCTAAGGAAGTAGCTCGTGTGGCAAACATGCAGAAGGCAAATGTCATTGATGCTGCTTGGAAAAAGCACAATAAGATTACAAGAAAGGCTATCACACACACCCTTTCTCCTTGTGTGATTAATCCATCAGTAAACACATGGGATCCTAACATGTTCAATCGTAAAAAGGCAGCACGCATTGGAGCTGAGCCAAACGAAAGCCAGTACCTCTGTATTCTTGTCAACTTTGCCGACAACAAGATGAAGTTCAAGAATCAGGACTTTGATAGATTCCTCAACGAGAAAGGATATGCTGGATATGGTTCGGTGAAGGACTACTTCCGTGACAACTCAAACGGTAAGTTCGTGCCTAACTTCCAGACTGTAGGACCTTACACCCTTCCTTATCCACAAAGTACATACGCAACAAACGACTACGAAACAGGTTCAGACATAGACCCTCGTGGTATGATTATACATGCCCTTAAGGCTGTTCGTGAGAAGAATCCAGACCTCAACTTCAAGCAGTTTGATAACGATGGTGATGGATATATGGATAATGTGTATGTCATCTATGCTGGCTATTCTGAGGCTTCCACAGGTAATGCAGCAGATATGTGGCCACACTCATGGACTCTTGGCGATGATACACTCAACTATGACGGCATCATCATCAAAAACTACTCATGTTCACAGGAGTTGGTCGGTACACCAGAAACCAATCCTAATCCATCAATGGATGGTATCGGTACATTCACACATGAGTTCGGACATATACTCGGTCTTCGAGACCTCTATGATACTAACGACTACTACGATGGTAAGGGTCTCGACCCAGGTGCGTACAGCCTTTATGCATCTGGTTCATACAACAATGACTCGAAAACTCCTGCTGCCCTCTGGGCATTCGAACGTTTGCAGATGGGTTGGATGACCTTGGGTGAAGACATCAAGGAACTCAAGGAAGGAGAGGATGTCACTCAACCAAACTCTGCCGAGACATTCACAGCTCGCTATATCAACTGCCAACCAGAACGCGCTGCAGGTACAGGCTACGAATGGTTTATCCTCGAAAACCGCCAGTTCACAGGTTGGGACCGATACATTCCAGGACATGGTCTGCTCATCTACCACTACGATTACACAAACGAGAACAAGGAAAAATGGTGGGACCTTAACGGTCCAAACAACAATGCTCGCCACCGCTGTCTTTACATCAAACCTGCCGACGGCATTGATGATGACAACTCTCGTAGCGGAGATACTTATCCAGGTTCGTCTGCCAACACTTCGTTCACAGACTTCACAACTCCTAACGCCCTCAACTGGGACAAGAAACAGACTAATGTGCCTATCACCAATATCCTTGAAAAGGATGGCATCATCTATTATCAGGCTGCGGGTGGTCAGACAAAGTGGAATGTGATTCACACTCTTGCCACTTCAGACATCCTCGACAATCAGATATCTGTATATGGAGAGGTCATCAGCAAGTCTGGCAATATTTCCGAAATTGGTTTCTGTTGGAAAGAAGGATTCGATGAACCTTCCATCAACGATGAGCACAAGGTTGCAACTGACACTTCAGACCACCCATCGCTCACCATTACTGGACTTAAGGCAGGAACAGCCTATACCTATAAGGCATACATGAAACTTAGTGATGGCACCATCGTCTATGGTTCACCTATAAATATCAAGACAGAATATCCAACTGCTTACGCACCATTCAAGACAGATTTCACATCGTGGACCAACGACAAGATCGATGGTTGGGAAATCATCGACCATAATTCTGATGGCATGACATGGGTTTACGACAAGGCAACCAAGTCTATCTGTTATCAGTTCGACTATTGGAACAATGCCGACGACTGGCTCATCTGCAAGCGCCGCTACCATATCCCTGAAAACGGTATGCTTTACTTCCGTCGTGGTGTAAACGAACAGCAGTACATCGAGGGTGTTGAGATTTATGTCTCAACAACTTCATCAAACATCGAAGACTTCTACCTCCACAAGCAGTTCTCTATTGCAGACAACTTCGGAAGGGAAGTGTATGAGGAAGTAGATCTCAGCAATTATGCTGGCAAGGATATCTACATCGCACTCCGTTGTAACTCAGAACGCAGTCAAGGTCTCCTCCGCATTTGGGATGTTCGACTTGAACAGAAGCTTGCAACACCAGAAGTTACATACTTCGGTCGCGGCGATAATGACGACCAGCTCAAGATTACTTGGACTGAAGTTAAGGATGCAGCCAAGTATTACCTCTATCTTGGTAAGATTTCCGAAGACCCATACACTTCGACTATCTTCACAACAATGGACTTCTACGATGCTGCAAGTCAGAATGTGGAGTTTGGCACAGGTCACATCTTCTTCATGGGAACAGGTTTCGTAGAACTCAAGACCATCGAGTCGGGTTACGAGGACCTTCGCTTCATGCTCTACCCTACTGGTCCTGTAGGTGTAAGTTATCTCGAAGTTGAAGGTACTAAGGACGGAACACATTGGGAACCGGTTTGTCCTCGTACCTCAATCGACAAGTACAACAGCGAAGGCACAGAGTGCAACTTCCAAGAATATGTCAAGGGAAAGCACTTCATTCGTCTCCGTTTCCGCTTCACAGACAATGGTCGTCTCTGCCACCTTCGTTACCTCACAGTTGGTTACAATGATGGTTACTATTGGGACCAGCTTGCAGCGGGTTCGGTTAGAGAGCCGCAGATGGTTGTCAATGCAAAGACTGTTGGCGAATTCAACCAAGGCAGTTTTGTCACATGGGTAGCAGCTGGTACTGAAGACAACATCTTCTTCGACCAGTCAGACAACTATATCTACACTAAGGAGTCTTCTGCACTTCCTGATGCTTCTGCCATCGAGGATGTCAAGGATTCACCATATCAGGTAGATGCCATCTATGCTCCAAGTGGTGTCCGTCTCCGCTCTCTCCAGCAGGGCATCAACATCATCCGCAAGGCAAATGGCAAGACTCACATTATTTATAAATAAACATAGCAAACGATAATGAAATCACTTAAATATATACTTTCCTCATTGGCACTCTGCTCAGGAGTGGTGATTGCAGGCACTCAAGTGCTTCAGTCTGCCAAGACTGTGCAGAAGGGCGATGATGAAAAGGTCAAGATTGGAGAGTCATTCTATGCTGGTCTTCAGCGTGTACAGCAGAGCGAGTACCCAGTCATGCAGCTTGATGGTGCAGCCGACGGCATCCCTTACGGTTTGCGTTGCAATAGTGTTGTTGACAAGACGGTAAGCATCAGTTGGAACACCCCTGAGGCTGTAGATGGTTATTTCGATGATTTTGAAGACCACGATGACTTTGCCATCAATTCTCCAGGCAAAGTTGGATGGTCATACATCGATGGTGACAACAAACTTACTTACTCTTGGTCTGCCTGTTCATTCAAGAACCAAGGTCAGAAGATGGCATTCATTGTCATGAACCCATCTCAGACTACTCCATCTGTTGAAGGCAATCCTAAGTATCAGCCTGCATCAGGCAAGAAGATGCTTGCTACGATGTGTAGTATCGATGCACCAAACAACGACTGGATTATCTCTCCACGACTCAACTTCGGAGAAGACTTCAAGTTCTCGTTCCATGCCAAGAGCTACCGCACAGATGGTATCACTCCTGAACGCATTCGTGTTGGTTACTCTACAACCGACAAATCACAGAGTTCATTCAAGTTTGTGACAAAGTCGCCATACATCGAACTTCCAGACACATGGGACCTCTACGAGTACACCATTCCAAAGGAAGCGCGATATGTATGTATCAACTGTGTCAGCGATGATGCCTTCATGCTCCTCATCGATGACATCATGATTGGAACAAACGAGATTCGTCCTAACATCAATGAAGACCCTAACGCACCTCATCTTGCAGCACCTCGCAAGATTCCGGGCAAGCACCTCATCGGTTTCAATGTATATCGTGATGGAGTAAAGGTAAACACTTCTACTGTCAAGGAAATTCGCTATACAGATGTAGCCGACACTTACGCTGTTCACAGCTATACAGTAACTGCACTTTATAGTGATGGTTCCGAGTCTGCTCATAGCACTCCTCTCGAAGTTGATGTGGTTGACCCTCGCCTCCTTCCATTCGAGGATGACTTCGACGACTGGACACTCCATGCTGATAAGTGGAGCACACCAGAGAACCCACAATACACAGAGAGCTATTGGAGCATAGACTATTACACATACGGTCTTGTTGACCCTGCTGCAACTTATAGTTATTCTACACTCCGCGACTACGACCAGTCGCTCATCTCTCGTGAGTTGCGCACACTCGACCGCAATTCTACTTATGTTCGTTTCGACCTTCGTCTCTGCAACTGGGGACAGTACGAAAACGAAGTGTCATATCTTGCTCTTGAAATCACTTGCGACGATGGCAAGACATGGACTACTATCGACACCTACGACAATACAAAGGGTGAATTCAACTGGACTACTAAGCAGTATTCACTCAAGGACTACCTCAAGAACGACTACTTCAAGCTCCGTTGGCGTGCTTACGGTGTCTATGCTCTCCACATAGACTATTGGTATGTGGATGATGTCAAGGTATGGAATCCTGCATGGGGTTCACTCAAGATGAATGTCACTTCCGCTAATGGTCCTGTAAATGGAGCAACCGTTGAACTCAATGGTAAGACTGGTGGCACATACAACCTCACTACTGATGCCAATGGTGGCGTAGCACTCGGACAGATTGAAGCAGACCGTTATGCTGTAACCATAAAGAAGTCTGGTTTCAACGAGTACCATGACTCTCTCGACATCAAAGAAGGACAGACCACATCGCCTACCCTTAAGATTACAGCGCCAACACTTCAACTCTCAACAACATCTATCATGCCAGACCTTGCACTTGAGGAGAAGAAGACTGAGTCGTTCACTATCTCCAACACAGGTGATGGTCCACTCACATGGCGTATGAACTACCTCCCAGCCAAGCAGACTGGTAAGGCTATCGACTTTGAGTTCCACAAGTCTTGGCAGGCTTCGGGTGATGTGCAGACATGTATTGCCTTCGATGGCGAATACTACTACACATCTTCATGGTACTATCTCGGTGAGTTCTGGAAGTACGACCGCGAGGGCAACCTCATTGAGCAGTTCCGCATCCCAGACATGTACTTCAAACTCTACGACCTTGCATACGATGGTCGCTACTTCTACGGTTCCGACTATAGCAACCGTCTCTTCCAACTCGACTTCGAGAATAAGCGTATTGCTGGCATCATAGAAATTACCAATGCACCAGACCTCCAGATTACCCATGTGGCATACAACCCAAACAACGACCGTTTCTATGTAGGTGGATGGAACACACTCTGTGAGGTTCGTCGCAATGGTCGTGCATCATCTATGGCTGTTGCCTTCGACGAGAATCAAGGTCATGCTATCTATGGTTCTGCATACGACAATGTCACAGAAGGCGGTCCATACCTCTGGCTTGCAGCTGAGGAGTCGTACAACGAGAACATGCTTGACCAGATTGTCATCTATCAGTACAACCTCAACACTAAGAAGTTCACAGGTCTCAGAAAAGGTCTCACAGACCTTCCTGGCTACAAGGTCGGTTCTGCAGCAACAGGTGTCAACAACATCTGTGGTCTTGAAGGAACAGTAGATAAGGTTTCGGGCAAATACACACTTATCGGTGTACTCCAGCAGTCGCCTTGTCTTTTCTTCGAATACAATGTGGCTACTACCGACACATGGCTTGACTACTCTCCTAAGAAGTCAACCCTCGCACCAGGCGAGAGTGTCAATGTAACTGTAAACCTCGATGCTCGTGATGGTAAGGTTGGTCAGTCGTATAGCAATAAGATTACTATCAACACCATTCCAGAACTTCAGGCACAGACCATCACTCTTGGTTATAATGCAAAGACCGCAAGCAGCACTCCACGCCCAACAGACCTTGCTGCAAACAACGAAGTAGCCGACAAGGTTGTCCTCACATGGAAGCAGCCTGCAGTCGTTCCTTCAAGTTACAATGTATATAGCAATGGCAAGTTGATTGCCTCAGGCATCACATCTACAACATACACCATTGCTGGTGTGCTTCGTGGTTCATATACATACGAGGTTTCAGCCGTTTATAATGGTGCAGAATCTGTATGTTCCGATGCTACTGAAATTTTCGTTAAGCAGGGAGCACCATACTACACTCCATTCAATCTCACTTCATCGCTCACTCTCAACCGCATTGTCAACCTCACTTGGGAGTCACCTATGGCTCATGCCTCTCAGGATGCTACACTTGCTTGGGGTACAGGCGAACATGCAGACCAACTCGGTATCACAGCAGGTGGTACATTCTATGTGGGTGCTGTATGGAATGCAGATGATATGCTCAACCATCGCAACAAGATGATTACTTCAGCATCTATTCGCATCGTGAACCCTGTCACATACCTTGCAGCATGTATCTTCAAGGATGGAAAACTCGTCGTTCGCCAGAAGTTTGATGGAAACCTCTCTTACGGCGATTGGAATACTGTTACATTCAACACACCAATCACTATCGAAGCAGGTTCCGACTATACCATCGCATTCCAGGTTGAACACGCAGCAGGTCTTCAGCCTATCAGTATCGATGCTTCGAAGTCACTCGACTACAAGGGCAACATGATTTCTACTGATGGTGAGTTCTGGTTCCCAGCTACTCAGATGGCTATCGACGGCAACTTCTCTATTAAGGCTTCTGTCATTGCTTCTGCTTCTTCCGAATCTGCTCCTATTGGTTACAATATCTACCGCAACGGAACAAAGGTTAATGAAACACCTGTTACTGGCACATCATTCACAGATGAAATAATCACATCAGGTACTTACAATTACACCGTGACATCGGTTTATGCTAATGGTGAGTCGTTGGAGAGCAATGGTTCGACTATTAATATCCTCAATATCCGAAACCGTCTTGCTCCTAACGAGGTGGTTACATCCGTTGAATGCAATAGCGATGTAAGCATCTATTGGGGTTTACCAATCGGAGGCAAGAGCACTTTCCCTATTGACATCAAGGCTCCTGTCACTACTACAGAACCAAACTATCCTACATACATCAACTCGTTTATCGGTGTGGGTGGTGAAATGGCTGTAGCATCCGACTGCAAGTACATCTATACATCTGTTCACAACGAGGATGGTCGTGTCAACAAGTACGACCTCAACGGCAACTTCATCGAGCATTTCTACATCAAGGGACTTGGTGGCATTCGCAACATCACCTTCGATGGTGAACACTTCTGGGTATCGACTGTCACATCTTATATATATAAGGTGGACATGGATGCTCACACTATCCTTGAAGAGCGTCCTATCTCTGAGTTCGCACGCCACCTGACATATATCCCAGAACTTGATGGAGGCAAGGGTGGATTCGAAGTGGGCGACTGGCAGTCAAGTATCTATACTAACCGCATCGGCTCTAAGATTGGTACAGGTCCAGTTCTTAAGGGTGCATGTGGTACAGCCTTCTACGATGGCAAACTCTACGCATTTGAACAGGGTGGAGACAATGCTTACACTATCGGCATCTACGACTACAAGACCAACGAACGCATCGGTTCTATCGACCTCGACAAGTACATTGGTCTCAACAGCATCGTAAGTGCTTCGGCTGGTGGTATGTCTATCGTCCGCACTCCAGAGGGACTCACTCTCCTTGCCGTTGGCATCCAGAACACATTGGCATATACCCAGTTCCTCTTCCTCGACCTCGCAAGCGTGACTGGTGCTCGTGGATACAACATCTACCGCAATGGCACAAAACTCAACTCTTCGCTTCTCACTCAGCGTTACTACAACGAGACTCTTACAGAACCAGGCGACTATGACTATCAGATTGAAACGAGTTTCATCGATGGAACATTCAGCGAAAAGTCACCTGCCCAGCGAGTAACAATCGTTCCTATAGGCACAGCACTCGCACCTATCGAACTCAAGGCAGAAGCCTCTTCATACGGCTACGATGTAGTGCTCTCATACGCAGACCCAGCACTTCCTACTTCGACTACTCTCTTCGAGTCACTCGAATCGCAGACAGTAGGCACAGCTGCAGCCATCTCAGGTTGGAACAACCTTTCTGGTTCATGGCAGATTGCCGAGCGTGGTTATCATGGCACTAAGTCGCTCACAGCCCAGCAAGATACACAGGCAGACATCATCATCCCTGCTGCCGACATGGGTTGGTTAGGCTTCTTCGCCAAGAATGCTGACGACCACAATGGTGCGGGCAACTTCCAGGTATTTGCTTCAGAGAATGATAATGTTGATGACTTCGTCTTCGTGGATGAAATCAACACATCTGAACTCTGGAGTGAGTTTGGCACAGCACTCCCAGCTGGAACCCGTTTCGTGATGATTCGCAAGCCACTCTCTTCACCTGAAGGATTCATCGATGCTATTCGTCTTAACGCTACAGCACCAGAATCTACAGTTTGGGGTTATGACATCTTCCGCGATGGTGCTCAGATTAACTCTACGCCTATTCGTAGCAACAGTTATATCGACCACAACCTCACTCCTGGCATCTACACTTATCAGGTACGACAGAAGTCTGTCACTGCTGCTCTCTCACCACTCTCTGAGTCGGTACGCCTCAACCTCGACTACAGCAATGGTGGTCAGGCTCCTGAGAACCTCCGCATACTCAACTACACAGGCAGCACTACCGAACTCGCTTGGAACGCACCAGCACTCGGTGATGCCGTCAACCTCAAGTGGCACTCAGGCAATAGCCACGATGCAGCAGGTCTTCCAAGTGGTGGTGCATTCTTCGCTGGAGCACGATGGCTTGCATCCGACCTCAAGAACTACGACCACCTCACTCTCTCGCAGGTTGAGGTATATGTCAACCAGGTTCCTGATGCTCTCTTCATTCTTGTTTATCAAGGCAACAACCTTGTTCGTAACCAGTATGTACGCGACCTCACTCAGTATTCATTCAACACTATCCTCCTCAACGAACCACTCAAGATTGACTCTTCTAAGGACCTCCGTGTTGTGGTATATGTAGAGCATAACGAAATCACTATTCCTATCGGCTACGATGAGGGACCTGCCGTGACTGGTCGTGGTAACCTCTACTCTACTGATGGTGTAAGGTGGTCAACTACAGACGATGATGAAACCGGCATTGCAGGCAACTGGAACATCTCTATAGGTCTTAAACCATACGCTACAGAAGCAAAGGTACGAGTAGCAAACACTCTCGTAGAGGACCAGAAGGTACCAGTTCGCCAGTTTGCAGAGACTGTCTGTTTCGACGCACCTGCCCGTATGAATGTTAAGAGGATTGTGAAGACATCTTCTGCACCTTCATTCATTTCAAAGGCTGCAGGCACACAGACAACTTCATCGCTCAACACATTCGATGGCTATAATGTATATGCAAACAATGTCAAGGTGACAGAATCGCCTATCCAGACCACAACATTCACCGACACTAACGACTATCGCAACTTCCCATTCGTTCAGTTTAAGGTAGCTGCCGTGTATTCACAAATTGGTGAAGTGTTTGCAAATACCGTTACCATCAGCACAACTGACATAGAGACCGAGACCGTCTCACCAGTTCGAGTAGGTTACAAGGATGGAGCCTTCCGCATCATCGGAGCAACTCCAGGCGACACTGTCAGCATTTACGATGCATCGGGCAAACTCATCATCAAGACTACAACCCCTACAGCATCCCTCTTTGCTGTTCCTGCAACCCTCCCTGCAGGTACCTACCTCGTGACTGTAGGCACATATAGTTGCAAGGGAATGGTGAAGTAAAAATGTGTAATCGAACACAACATGGACTTTCAAATTTGCACAATTACACCCTGTTTTATATGTCAAAATGTACATTTAAAGCAAAAAATAAGCACATAATGGCAATTTTTCTTGAAAACATTATGTCAGAATTTAAAAAAGATGTAACTTTGCACTTGATCGTACAATATTGTTGATAAAAAAGATTTACGTAAATTAATTAAAAGTTAAACTAAAATGGAAAAGAAAGTATT
>CALBJW010000131.1 GCA_937893145.1 uncultured Prevotellaceae bacterium
CTCTCCTGCTTATTCGTTTTAAGTAGAATTGACTTGACTTTGATTTCTTAGCTCGTCCACTCTTCGCGGACGTGCTGCCTTGTCTATTTAGTTGCAGTCTGTCAAAGATCGATGTAATAAGCTCCCGAATAGGGTCCTCTTCCCGAGCAACTAAGGCTCTAATGGGACTTCCTTTCCGAAAGCGAGTGCAAAGGTACAACCTTTTTTAATACTGACCAAATGTTTTTAAATAAAAAAGCAAGAAAACTTTCATTCTCTTGCTTTTTTGTCATCAAATAGAATATTTAGACATCATATTTGAACCTAATCTTATTCTATTACTGCTTTAACCGTATAAGTAAAGTTACCGAAAAGACTTAGTGTTGTCTGCTTGCCATTGATGTCGTAGTTTGGAGTCCAAGCTTTCAATGTTGGCTTTGCGTGTACAAGAAAATCATAAGAACATTTCATTTCTTCGCCTTCGTAGCATGAGAGATACCCATCAAAAGCAAGTTCACTTATGCTATTACCAAACTCATAGAGATTAAGAGACAACTTTTGTGACTTAGGATTCCACTTCGACACTTTTACAATGTATGAAGTGCCATCAACAACACAAGTTCCTCCTTGACCATCAAAAACAAGTGTAATGCATGGAGTATTCAAAGCCTCAAATGTACGAACCACAAACGATACGTCCGAAATGTTTTCTATCTTTATCTTAGCAGACTTCTTCTTTGGCTTCTTGTCATTAACCTGAACATTTGTTGGCGAATTGGTTTTTGCCGATGAAGGAACTGCAAGCATGAAGAGCGATAACACGGTGCCGCTAAGAAAGAAAAATGCTTCATAAAAAGTAAATGAAAAATTAGTAAGACACCTTATTTATATTAATAGAACCATCAGAGAAAGTCTTGCGGACAACTGAAATGCCCTTTGGAGAACTTAGACGACGACCATCAAGAGAGAAATATTCTGTGTTCAGGACTCGTGGAGCCGATGCAGCAACAGATGACACTGGTGTTTCCTCATCGAAATAAGCATATCCATCACGAACGAGGAAACCGATGGCATTAAGTTCAGAGCCACCCTCCATGTCAGGGAGCAAGTATTCGTCATAACCTTCCTGGCAGAACACTGTACGAAGATAGTATTTTCCGTTAGGAGTATCAGCAGGGATGCGGCAGTTAACATCCAGACCATTTGATGTTCCATAGTTAGCCATAAGAAGATTTTTATATTTGTCAAGAGGTTTTGATATCACACTAATCTGTTGTCCATCCTCTGAATAAAGAGCTATAGCAACAGTCCATGTATGAGCAGAACGAGAACGATTATAGAAAGGACCGGTAGTAACAGTCATCAAATCGTTAAGTTTGATAGACTCAACTTTTGTTGTAGAAGGGCCTTTCATATATATTCTAAACTGATGTGGAGTTTGATCTGTGCCTTCGAAATCAGGTTCAATTCCACAAATCATAGATTGGCCTTCATCGTACTTAGAATTTGTCTTTTTAGGAGCAAGTGTTACTATAGAATAATATCCATTCGACATACCATCCCATCCCCAATTCACATGGAACATACCATTTTCATCATAACCATCAATGACAAACTCATGTCCACCATTATTGGCAGAATGGCCCGCATAAAGAACAGGACGACTGGCACAAAGTTCGGATTTCACGAGGTCATTCCACTCTTCCTGCGTAGAATAGCAGTCACGTCGCTCAAGATGTACAGTCGAAGCTTTATAGCCAAAATAAGAATACAAGGCAAGCATTGCAAGGTCATCATAAGTGCCACTGCCATACAAACTATAATCCATTTTTGTTGCCACACCACAATCGAAAGAAATTTGTGCGACTTCCTTTGATGCTTCAGCAGAGGCAATGTTTGCAGATGTTTCATTTTGCATAACATCCCAATGATACTCATGGTCACTAAACACAGATTTCAAAGGGCTCCATCCAGAAATGCCAGTAGCATAAGTTAAGCTTCCTTTACCTCTTGCAGGCCACTTATGATGATGCATTATCTGAGCCATTGCAGTTGCGACACAACCAACCGGACACTTTTCCCCATTTATTTCTGGACAAAGAGCATCATAAGGTTCATCTTGTCCCCAATGAACTTCTACCAATGGAGCGACAGCATCTTTTAAGTCAGCACGAATACTACGAGTCTTTGTCAATGATGCAGAAGAACCACCCTGACGGACATCATCAACAATTTCTGTATAACACTGAAGCATTCCTACAAGAGAAGGATGCATATTTGCAGCATTAAAAGAATTAGAATGCGAATAAGCAACGATTTCTGGCATATTATCATCGCCACTAATTATGACAAAACCCTTGCCGTCCTCCGCATTAAAGATATGGAAAGCAGGCTCAGCCTTGCCGCTTACTGCCATTCTGCCTTTTACCTCTGAAGGCAAAGAAACGACATTAACTCCTTTTTTTAGAAAACTTGATGCTTTAGATGCTGCAACATTTACATCTAACCCCTCAGCAAATACCGAATGTGAGACAATAAGCCCCACGAACATCATAAGTAATTTGAATGAATATCTCATAACAGTATCAATTTAAAATTTGTTATTACAATAATTGTGGCAAAGTTACACCTTATTTATATAATAACAAAGAAAAAGACAGAAAAAAGCGGCTACCACCTAAATGGTAACCGCCTCTTTACTATATTTCAAGCAACAATACGTTGCGAAACATTAATTACGCTTCCAAGCATGTGGCTTAAAGCTATAAGACTTAATAGCAGGTTCTGGCTTCTGAAGCTTAACCATGCTCTTAACCTCTTCCTCCTCATCACTACCAGGAACGATGTCACCTGCAACAGTACCCTTAATATCTTCTGATGGAAGAATAATGTAAACAGGATATTCACCGAAACCACCAAGACCTGGGATATAGTAGTAAGGCACGAGATCTATTTCGTCATAATCTGGATAGTAAACCGAGAGTTCATCATCATCAACAAGAGATGAAGAAAGATCAGAAGGGAGGAATGCATAAACCATGGCTGAACCCTGATAGAGGTAACCAGTTGCCCAAGTATCAAAAGTAACATAATTGTACTTGTCACCATTGCTGTCAGTATCACCACCATTAAGGATAGTGAATGTAATCTTGCTTGTAGGATTTACAAGAGTACCATTCGCATCATTAGGGTTAGCATTAGCACCAGCATAAGGATTGACGAGACGGAATGTGTTAGTACCATCACGCTGTTCGATAGCAACATAATAACCTATACCATCGCTCATGAACATATCATAGAACTCACAGTTGCCAAGCTTATTCCACTTAACACGAGTGACATCAATGACATAAGTCTTACGAGTAGAAGAGAGATAAGGATGGAGGTACTCATCTGCAATCTCAATTTCGCAGATGCACTCAGTGCCAATAGGAGCATTAGGGAAATTAACATCAATAGAAGCTTCAGTTTCACCTGCAGCGAAAGTTACACTCTGTGGAACTTCAAAAGCATTAGCGTCGTTAGTAATCACCTTCAAAGGAACAGTGATTGCCTCAGAAGCATGGTCTGCATCACGATACAATGTAATAGTGTGTACTGTAGGGTCAGCAGGGTCAAGTTCAGCTGTATAAGTGTTGTTTTCGTCAAATGTAACCGCCTGGAGTTCATTTCCAGTCGCCTGAGGACCTGCAGTATAGTCTTCATAATCCTTACAAGAATTAAGCATACCAGCAGCAAGGACACCAGCAAACAAAAATATCTTATTAAGTTTCATAATAATTTTTCTTAAAAATAATGATTTATAATTAGTCTGTTACACCGTCACGAAGCTTGCCATTAAGACCACTTGTAGGCTTCTGGCCATCAGTATTGTTCACAACACCGAAGTTATAGTTAGTCTCCTGCTGTGGGAATCGCATAAGCATCCAACCATCACCTGCAGGGAGATTGAACTGGAATGCATCAGCATAGTTGCTTGGCTTGTCGTCGTGGATACGAACGAGTGGCTTGTTAAGGCGCATCATGTCAGTCCAACCAAAACCTTCACCCCAGAGTTCAACACGACGCTGGAACCAGATTTCATCAGCAAGTGTACGATCTGAAGGAATTGAGTACTGAGGATCACGATAATTCTTAACGAAATCAGTAAGAACTTTACGTGCATCACCATCTTTACCACTCTTGAGGAGACCTTCAGCCTGGATGAGAATCATTTCCTCAACACGCATGAATGGGAAGTCTTCTTCGTTTGTAGCAGTAGGAATCTTAGCAGCACCAAACTTAACATTAGTATAAGGAATGTATGGTTCCTTTACGTCAGAAATCTTGAGTTCAGCGAGTGCCTTACCAGAAACACCACCCCAGCTAACAGTTTCGAGAAGTGGAGATTCGAGGTTTTCATCAATCCACCAACCCTTACGAACGTCAGTGTCGCTAATCTTATCATAGAGAAGATTGTTGATACAAGCATATACACCTACACCACAAGCATAAGCATCCTCAGAGAATACACCGAGCCATGATGGCCATGTAGCATAAGAATAGTGGCTTGCCACAGCATCAGTCATATCATAACCCCAAATCCAGTTTGCATCGTTGATGTCATAGAAAGAAGGAGTAGAAACAGCAGCGATAGATGCTGGCTGGTAGCCGCCTTTCATTGCCATTTCCGCATCAGCAGCAGCTGCTGCCCAGTTCTCCATTGCAAGGTTTGCACGAGCACGAAGACCATAAGCAACATCGATATTTACATACTGCTTGCCATCTCTCTGAGCATCGAGGTGAGCGATAGCCCAGTCAAGGTCCTTCATGATCTGAGCATAAACCTCAGCAACAGTAGCACGAGGGTTGTTTGCAGCATCCTCAGTTGCAAGAGTCACAATAGGAACACATGGCTTGTCCTGTGCACCAGCAGCGTATGAGAACTGGAAGAATGGAGCAAGCATCTCGTAGTCGAAGGCACGAAGTGCACGAGCCTGAGCGATACGATTGACAGCCTCTTCCGAAAGTTCCTTCATAACGTCCTCATTGTCCATATCCTCTTCAGAAGTTACATAGTTACGAAGAAGGTCGTTAACAATCTTAATCTGAGCGTAAGGAGTAGAGTAACGGATAAATGGGTTAGCGTATGTTGGAGTACGAGATGTGAGCTCACCACAAGTAGAGAACCAGTTGTAACCCGAGTTAGGGAACTGCAAGTCTGGACCTTCTGCATCACTTGAGATTGCAGACATGATGAATCCGAAGTCATCGGCACGATCACCAAAAGTATAACCAGGGTCACCCATCATTGTGAACATACCCACGAAGTCGGCATTGGCACGGCTTGGGATGAGACTTACGGTGTTCTGCACCTGATCTGCAGTAGGAGCACCACCAAACTGCTCTATGTCATTGATATCGTTACAAGCACCAAGAGCGAGAGCAGCAAAAGCCAAAATTGATGATTTATATAATTTCATTTTCAATCGTCTTTAAGAAGTTATTAGAATGAAAGAGTAAGACCACCTGTGATGGTACGCATTGCTGAATAGTTACCTGAAGCATAACCAGCACCAGAAGTATAAGAACCAGTACCCATTCCGAAGCGTGGGTCAAGACCCTTACGAGCTGAGAATACCCAAAGGTTTTCACCTGCAACATAAAGACGGAGACCATCAATACCAATGCGAGTGGTTAATGTCTTAGGGAATGTGTAACCAACAGAAATATTGTTGATTGAGAGGTAGTTTGATGAAGTGTAATACATGTCAATAGCAGACTGGCCAATAGAAGTATCACCATCAAGACGTGGGATGAGAGAAGTTGGGTTCTCTGGAGTCCATGAGTTGAGAACATCCTTATGCCAAGCATTACCAATAGCAGTTGCATCAGTGTGCATGAGAGCCTGATACTGTGAGTCGTAGAAGCGACCACCGAGCTGATAACCGAGTGCGATGTTAGCATCGAAGTTCTTATACTGAAGGTTAGTACCGATACCACCAGTTACCTTTGGACAAATGTCGCCCAAGTCATACTGGTTTGCCTTTGAGAATACTGTTGTACGGTCAATCTCGCCAGTTTCCTTACCATTCTTATCAGTTACATTATAGTAGAACATTGCCTTACCTTCCTTAAGAGGATCGAATGATTCGCCACAGTAATCATCCTTAGTGTAGATACCTGCGAACTTATATACATAAGCCTGGTAGAGGGAACCACCTACACGACGGATAGTAGAAGAACCCTTGATACCATCTGCTGGGATACTCTTGTCGAGAGAAGTAACAGTGTTCTTGTTGCTACTGAGGTTGAAGAAGATGTCCCAAGTGAGGTCCTTAGTGCGGATTGGAGTATAGTTCAACTGAAGTTCAACACCGACGTTGCGTACAGAACCAACGTTGAGAGGCTTCTGGATAGAACCGAAACCAGAAGAAAGTGGCTGGCTCAAGTAGTAAAGAATGTTGACGTTAGACTTGTGGTAGAAACCAAAAGTACCCGAGAGTCGATTTCTGAACAAACCGAAGTCGATACCAGCTTCAAAGTCATGAGTCTTTTCCCAAGTAAGGTCATCATTACCGAGCTGAGCAAGAACCTTAGAATAGTTACCACTGTTAGGATCGTAAGAGATAGAGTAAGCAGTAGCCCATGGGTTGTATGAACCGAGGTTATCGTTACCAAGTTCACCGAATGAAGCACGAAGCTTGAGGAGGTCAACAGCAGTAACGCTCTCCATGAAGTTCTCCTTAGCAATGTTCCAAGCAAGACCTACAGAGTAGAAGTTACCCCAACGATGGCCTGGAGCGAAGTAAGAAGATGCGTCACGACGATAGTTAGCCTGGATAACATACTTCTCCTTATAGTCGTAGCTTACACGTGCGAAGATACCTTCTGTCATGTAATTTGCAGTAGCAGAAGAGGCAGAGATGTTAGTTGCATCGTAAGGACCGAAACCGTTAGAAACTTCACCTACAGTTGGGTTGTAGAGGTGAGTGCGGTATGCATCAACAGTCTGTGACTTTGAACGGAACTGCTCATAACCAAGAGTTGCAGTCAAGTTGTGAGTTTCCTCTGTACCGAAGTCTGTTGCGTAGTCGGCCTGATAACGGTTGTTTACTGTGAAGTAACGGCTATGGTAAGCCTCTGCACCACCATCAACATTTGTTGCATTAGCAAATGTAGAGTAGAGGTAGTTTGAACGAGCATTGTTTGAGTAAACACCAATATTTGCAGAAAGCACGAGACCTTCTACTGGAGTGAAGATTGCAGACCACTGACCGCTGAAGTTATCGCGGAAAGTCTGTGAACGGTCGTACTCATTGTCACGAACAGCGTTACCAGCACGGTTAGGGTGCTTCTGGTTAGTCTGGTTAGAGTCATACATTACAAGACCGTTTGAGTCGTGCATGATATTTCCATTTGCATCACGAACATAGAGAGGATAGATAGGACCCATGTTGTTAGCAAGGTAGAAGATGTTACCAGAGCTTGCCCATGAAGATGTAGTATAGTCTGGCTGCTGATAGTCTGCATGAGAGAAGCTCATCTGAGCAGCAACCTTGAACCACTTCTTCACCTGATAGTCAACGTTTGTACGAGCAGTGTAACGCTGGAAGTCAGAATTGTTAACGATACCGTTCTGATCGAGGTAACCAACACTTGCATAGTAGTTGAAACGGTCAGTAGCACCGCTGATAGAGAAGTTGTATTCCTGACGGAACGAGTTGTGGATTGCTTCCTTGTACCAGTCATCTGGCTTATAGTAGTATTCGCCATCGCTGTAACCGAGCTTAGCATTTGGGTTAAGCTTGAAGTTTGTACCGATGAGGTTTTCACCCTCTGGAACAGTATAAACAAGCACACCAAGACCACCGTTGTCAGCATCGAGGAGGGCACGGTTTGCATAGTCATAAGCATCTGCATGTGTAGCACCATTCAAAGCCAAAGAATTGTAGAGCTGCTTGTAAGCAGTTTCATAGTACTGACCTGGCTCAGTGATTACATCATACTGTGGAATAGCACGTGAGTTAGAACCCCACTTTGCATCGAAGTGGATTTCAGCATCCTGCTTACGGCCCTTCTTTGTAGTGATGAGGATAACACCATTAGCACCACGAGCACCATAGATGGCAGAAGCAGTAGCGTCCTTGAGGACTGACATGCTCTCAACATCCTGTGGGTTGATGTTTGACATAGAACCATCGTAAGGCATACCATCCAATACGATAAGAGGAGAGTTAGATGCGTAGATAGAACCAGTTCCGTGAATCTTGATTGAGTTTGATTCAGAAGCAGGGTCACCGTTTGAAGAAGTAACCTGCATACCAGCAACCGAGTTCTTGAGGGCACTTACAACACTTGTAGAAACGTGTGCTGCAATATCGTCTGCCTTAACCTCAGTCACAGCACCTGTATAAGTAGATTTCTTTGCTGTACCGTAGGCAACAACAATCTGCTCATCGAGAGTTTTTGTGTCTGGCTCCATAAGGATACGAATACCATTGCGGATACCTACTTCAGTAGGAACCATACCAATGTAAGATACAGAAAGTACCTTAGCATTATTAGGCACGTTGTTAATGGTAAAGTTACCATTAATGTCAGTAGCGGCACCGATAGAAGAACCCTTTACGAGTACTGATGCACCGACTACAGGTTCGCCAGTACTCTTGTCGATAACCTTACCAGTTACCTTCTTCTGGGCGAACGCCACGCTAAATGCACACAGGCAGATAACGAGGAACGACAATAATCTTTTTCCCATTCTTTTTTAGTTGAATTGATTTTGTTAGTAATATTAGTTGATAGTTAAAACTTCCAATTAGTAATTTATTCGCCCGACACCTTATTAATATATATATAGGAAAGTCGATTGAATATTCAAGTCATTAGTTTGCTGTTTACTTGTTAAATCTATTTAATCGGGTGCAAAATTAGTGAAAAAATATTAAATACAAACAAAGTGTTATCAAAAAATAACTATTTTAACAAAGAAAGCGAACAAAAGGTGTTAATTTAACCAAAATTAACCACATTGTGATACAAAGGAAAGGGAAACGAAAGGACTGTCATATCACTTGATTGCAGAATAAGTCCTGTATATTAAATGAAAAATACGCGCAAAAGGTCGAAACAACTATACATCTATACATAAAGCCACATTATACATCGTTATAAAATTGATAATTAAGGTGTTGAACGTATGTATAGTTGTATGTAACCCCGGTGTATGGTTATGTATGGTTGGTGTTGATAGAAAAGCGTGTGTCTTGCCCTGTAAAGAATTGAGCAAATAAAACCATACATAACTATACATCGGGGTTACATACTACTATACATAGGCATAACAGATTGATATTCTGCAATGTAGTAATACCAAAACGGCGTTTATGTATAGATGTATGGTTGTTTTGGGATTTTATCGCATATAAAGTAAAAGTCAAAGCAAAAATAAGATATACTATCTTATTGCAGAAGATATACTATCTTATTCAGGAAGATATACTATCTTATTGCTCACAAGACCGTATGCTTGAGCTTATGTCTTTATAAAAGCTTATGTACATTTTTTGATAATGTCAGAAATATTGCTTTACTTTGCAAAAAAATTACTGAATGATATGAGAAGAACTGTCTTTGCTATTGTGGCGATGATGATTGTTATTGCTGCCTTCGGAATGAACAAACACGGAAAGAAGAAGGGCGAGGGTGCTACTTACAAGGTAAGGTTGAGCGTTGGTACTCCCCAGGTGCTTTTTGACACGAAAGCATCAGATGTTCCTTATCGCATTCCCTCGATTGTCGTGACAAAGAAAGGAGATATTATTGCTATTGCTGACTATAGAATAGATGGCAATGATATTGGAAATAATCATATCGACATCGTAAGCAAAACGAGCTTTGACTATGGAAAAAGTTGGAGCGAGAAGGATGCTGCTGTCGTAAGATGCGACAGAAAGTGTTCTGAAGGGTACGAGTATGCGTATGGTGATGCTTGTACGGTTTGCGACAGAGAAAGCGGTAAGATACTCCTGATGTGCGCAGCTGGAAGTACCGGTTTCTGGGGTGGAGGCACTAAAGTGGGCAGGTATTATAGTGAAGATGGAGGAAAGACATGGACTGGAGGAGAGATGGACACCACGAATGGTTTGCCAGAGGCGATTTCAACGAAGAAATTCTTTACAAGTGGCAGAATTTGCCAGAGTAAAGTAGTAAAGGCAAAGGGTGCAAAGTACTATAGGATATATGCTGGTGTGTGTTGCAGCATAAATGGAGGCAGTTACATAGTTTATTCCGATGACTTCGGTGAGAACTGGCAGATTTTAGGCGATGAATTCGCCTATAAGGGTGGAGATGAGACTGCAGTTGAGGAACTGCCCGATGGTAGTGTGTTAGCAAGTGCTCGAATATATGGAAGTGACGGTCGTGGTTTTAATGTATTTAAGTATGCCGACAACAAGCATGAGAACGGCAAATGGGTTGGTCAGAAGAAATCGGGGATTACAGCTTCGATGTGTAATGGAGAAGTGTTGGTTGTGCCTACAAAATACAAGGGCGTTCATGTGCTTTTGCAATCTGTGCCAATGAGCAGTAACCGCGAAAATGTGGGTATTTACTATAAGGTAATCAACACTAATGATGATTCCGCCGATTATACAACCCCAGCTTTCTACGACATTTTTGATGGATGTGTACAAGTAAGCAATACAACATCATGCTATTCTACAATGACCATGCAGAAGGATGGCAGAATCGCATTCTTGTATGAGGACGAACTGAACGTAGGAGATTCGCACTTTGCCTCTCAAGCATATCAGATAAAGTATCTACCTATAAATATAGATGTCAAAAAGGAAAAATCTAAAGGCATTAGTAGCAAATAGTCAAACTATTGGACGAAAATACACGCAAGAATTAGTTTTTGTCAATTATTTTGCGTTACTTTGCATCTAAAAGACTTGTATATGACAAATAAAGAATGGAAAAAGAAGATTGACGAGATAATCATCAAGCGGAAAAAGTATCGCGACCCCGACTATTCTGCCCAGATGCTGGCAGGCGAGTTGGAGGTGAGTATCTTCCAGTTGGCACGAATCCTGAAGAAGGTATATGGTCTTGCATACTCCGACATTGTACTGTCAAGACGAATAAAGGATGCCAAAAAGCACCTTACTAATCCAAGAAAACAAGCCTACACAGTAGAAGAAATTGGTATTCTTGTGGGATTTTGTAACAAATGGTCGTTCTATCAAGCATTCAAGAAGTACACGGGAATAACTCCGAATGAATGGAGGAAATCACAATTGGACAATAATGAATAAACTAAACCATACATTATGAAATCAATATTTAAAACAGTTATGATAGCAGGAATGATTGCTGCTGGTGCAAGCAGTTGCAGTACACAACAGCAGGAAAGTAGTTTCAACTACAACGATGAGCGATTTGCAGACTTGCAGATGCTCAGATACAAGGTGGAAGGATTTGAAGACCTTAGTCTTCAGCAGAAGACATTCATTTACCACTTGCAAGAGGCTGCTTTGTGGGGACGCGACATTTTGTTCGACCAGAACGGCTTGTACAACCTCGACATCCGTAAGGCATTAGAGGCAATTTATACCGATGAAAACGTGGATAAGAATGATAAAAACTACGTTGGATTCGAGGAATACCTGAAGAGAGTATGGTTCTCGAACGGCATTCACCATCACTATGGTTGCGAGAAGTTCGTGCCTGGATTTAGTGAAAAGTGGTTCAGAGAACAGTTGAATAAAAGCGGTGCCAATTTTGACAAGACACGATTGGACAAGATTTGTGATGCTATGTTCAACCCTAATGTAATGCAGAAGCGAGTAAACCTTGCAGAAGGTGTTGACCTCATCAAGACAAGTGCGTGTAACTATTATCAAGGAGTGACACAAGAAGAGGCTGAAGAATTCTATGCAAACCAGAAAGCAGCAAGCGACACACTCCATCCTGTCATGTTCGGTATGAACTCAACTCTCGTGAAGAAGGACGGAAAGATTTACGAAGAGCGTTGGACCACAAACGGCAAATACAAGGAAGCACTTCGCAAGATTGTTGAGAACCTGAAGTTGGCTCGCCCTTACGCTGAGGATGCAAAGCAGCAGGAGGTGATTGACAAACTCGTGTCGTTCTACGAAAGTGGCGACTTGAAGACCTTCGATGAATACAGCATTGCATGGGTAGAGAACACAGACCCGCTCATCGACTTCGTGAATGGATTCATCGAATGTTATGGCGACCCACTTGGATTGAAGTGTTCTTGGGAGAGCATCGTGAACTTCAAGGACCTTGAAGCTACAAAGCGTACACATACATTAAGCACTAATGCTCAATGGTTTGAGGACCACTCTCCTGTTGATGCAGCATTCAAAAAGGATAAGGTGAAGGGTATCAGTGCAAAGGTTATCAATGCAGCAATCCTCGCAGGCGACCTCTACCCTTCTACTGCTATTGGTATCAACCTTCCAAACAGCGATTGGGTTCGTGCAGAACATGGTTCAAAGTCTGTCACAATAGGCAACCTCACAGATGCTTACAACAAGGCTGCTAAGGGCAATGGTTTCAACAATGAATTCGTTTACTCAGAAGAAGAAATCGAACTCATCGAGAAGTATGGAGATGTATGCGACGACCTCCACACAGACCTCCACGAATGTCTCGGACACGGAAGTGGTAAGTTGCTCGAAGGTGTTGATGGTGACAGCCTCAAGGCTTACGGCAGCACTATAGAAGAAGCTCGTGCAGACTTGTTTGCATTGTACTATCTTCCTGATGCAAAGCTTGTTGAACTTGGTCTCACACCTAATGAAGAGGCATACAAGGCAAGCTATTACACTCAGATGATGAACGGATTGATGACACAGCTTGTTCGCATCAAACCAGGAGATGTGATTGAGGAAGCACACATGCGCAACCGTGCTTTGATTGCAAATTGGTGTTTTGAAAAGGGAAAGAAGGACAATGTAATGGAGCTTGTAAAGAAAGAAGGCAAGACTTTCCTCAAGATAAACGACTACAAGGCGCTACGCGGATTATTTGCCGAACTGCTTGCTGAGATTCAACGCATAAAGAGCGAAGGTGACTACGAAGCGGCAAAGAATCTCATAGAGAAATATGCTGTGAAGATAAACCAAGACCTCCACAAGGAAGTTTTAGACCGTTACGAAAAGCTTGGCATCGCGCCTTACAAAGGTTTCATAAACCCTGTGCTTAATCTCGTAAAGGATGCAGAAGGCAATGTAACAGACGTCACGGCGGACTATACCGAAAGCTATGTTGACCAAATGCTTCGATATAGCAAGTAATAATAAAATCAGCCGCCAATTTGGCGACTTCCATAACATGACAAATGATAACAGATCAGGTA
>CALBJW010000132.1 GCA_937893145.1 uncultured Prevotellaceae bacterium
GATGCACGACATCCGCAAGGTTGATTTCAGCAACTACCTTACAGCAATTCCATGTTTTGTTAGTATAGCATTCATGCCTCTTACATACTCCATCTCTGATGGTATCCTTATGGGACTCATCACATGGGTATTGCTTCATCTCTTGAGTGGAAATTATAAGAATCTTAATGTTGGTTCTATAATTCTTGCAGCACTCTTCGTTTTGAAGTATGCGTTCTTGTAAAATACAAAAATCGAGACGAAAATAATACTTGCGGAAGTTCTTTAAAAGTCTTCCGCAAGTTTGGGTTCAATCTACCGCAAGATTGACCTCATTCTTCCGCAAGTTTGAGGTCATTTTTGCGGTAGTGTTTTAAAGGTAATGCTGATGGTTGTTTGAAAGGTATCTAAGTGCTTGAATGAGTGTAACTTTTACCAAACATCACATTGCTGCTGCTTCTTGTCTAATTTTGGTTTTGCAGGGATTGATTTTCCGTTGATGAAGACACTCTCAAAAGCACAATTCTTGATGTTATAAAGATAATGTGGACGGCGTGCTTTGCTAACTTTAAAGTTCTTTACAGAAACATTCGTAATAGGTTGCGAAGCATTGCCATCAAAGTATATTGCAAAAGCATCAGCACTTTCTGCTGTAACATTGCTGATGTGGAAATCATCATAACGTGATGGACTATTGCCACCTCGATAACCAAAGTAGTTTGTCTCAAAACGAAGAATAGCACCCGCTGCAGATTGTATATCGACAGAGTCAACATATACTGATTCGATGAAACCACCACGGTCCTTATTCGACTTGAACAAGATGGCATTCTTCACATTTCCAATGGTGATGTTGCTCATGAATACATTACGAACACCTCCAGACATCTCCGAACCAATACAAAGTCCATTGCATTCGCTGAAGAAACGACAGTTTCTAATGACAATGTTTTCGGAAGGAATGTTCACCCTACGCCCATCAGCATCACGTCCCGACTTGATTGCTACAGCATCATCGCCAGTACGGAAAGTGCAGTTTTCTATAAGAACACGGCGACTTGATTCGGGGTCACAACCATCATTGTTTGGGAAATGAGAGTCGATGGTCACGTTTCTCACAATAACATCTTCGCAGTAAAGTGGATGAATGCACCAGAATGGACTGTCCTTTAGTGTGATGCCAGAAATGAGTATCTGGTTACATTTGTTGAATTCAATAGCACAAGGTCGTAGATGAGTACCATTGCCAAATGCTCTGTGTTCAATAGGAACAAGTTCTTCTCCCATCTTTCTCAATCTGTCCACATCCGTCTTCTCCAGTGTTTCACCATGAGTGCCATGTATGTTTTCCTTGAACTCTTCAATTCCTAAAGGCATACCCCATCGAGCCATCTTTCCTCCATTCGCATTTATTGTTGCATTTCCTTCACCAGTTATGGCGATATTGTGCTTTCCAAATGCGTGAATCATTGATGAACGACCATAGAGTTCTGTGCCTTCCCATCTTGTAAGAACAAGTGGAAGATAATCGTCAGGATTATCACTAAACAATAGGTTTGCACCATCTTTCAAGTGCAGACGAACATTATCTTTCAGCTCTATCGGTCCATTCATAAAGTGTGTGCCTTCAGGTACATTGACAGTTCCTCCTCCTTGTGCCGAACATTCGTCTATCAACAGTTGCAAGTCAGAGCGTGTTCCATTTGCAGAAAGAGTGAATGCTCGTTCTGGGAACTGTGTAGTTCTTATGCTTGAGGCAATCATCTCCTCCCTACGAGCTTGTGAAACATCCTTCATCTCAAGACGCTCAGGATTGAGAGTAGGTTTCAATTTACGTATCTTGCCGTTAGCATCATAAAACAAGGAATCAACACATATAGAACGACGAACACCAGTATGATAACCATCATTAAGATGAATACTGAGGTCGGCTGTGTGATAGAACATATAGTCTTGTCCTTTATAGTTGACTATCGAGTGATGATTTGTTCCGCTATTGACAGGGTCAAGAATTATGCCTTGATATGTATAAGGACCTAATGGAGATTTGCTTGTGCAGTAAACTATTCTTGGCTGATGTCCAGTGAAAGGGCTGTCGGAGTACGACATATAATATATGCCATTCCGCTTGTGTACCCATACTGCTTCAAAAAACTCAGTTGCACCTTCTATTATATGCACTTCGCCATCATAGGAAATCATATCTTCGTTAAGCTTTATGCAGCATACCGTGTTCTGCCCCATAAACAGATATGCCTGCCCATCATCATCAATAAACACGCAAGGGTCTATGAAGTCACGATTGCAAATAACACCAGGCGAGTCGATAGAGATGAGTGGATGCCCAAGTGGGTCGTGGAAAGGACCATAAGGAGTGTCAGCCACCGCTACACCAATATGCTTTTGGTCGGTAGGGTAGTAGAGGTAATATTTACCGTTCCTGTATGTACAGTCTGGTGCCCATGCCTTTGCCTTTGCCCATGTTGTTTGGGTGATAGGATTGAAGATGACACCATGGTCCTTCCAGGTCTTCATGTCAGTAGTGCTGAACACATGATAATCCTCCATGTTGAAAGTTGGTGCATCGTCCTTGTCATGACTCGGATATACCCACAGTCTGTCACCAAAGATTCTGGCTGAGGGATCTGCTGTGTACATGTGATTGATGAAAGGATTGCCTTGGGCCACCACTTTTATGCAGAACAAATTGCATAAAATGACTGATAAAATGAATGTTTTTCTATACATATTTAATATATTTAAGCCGATAATCATGACTATTCCACCTTCAAAATGTCATTGCAAATATACGCAAAAAATAATGTGTTTTTAAGTTTAATGGCACAATACTCCCGTTATTTTTACACTTTTTTTCATTTAAGTGATAAAATTTAATGATGTTTTCAATTTTCTTGTTATATTTGCACACAATTAGATATATACACTAAAAAACAAATTAAATTATCTATTAATAACAAACTAATCTTTATCATGTCAAGTTTTTTTAAGAGTTTGCGAGTTGTTATGCTTCTGATGACAACATTCGTTACGCTTGGCGTATCGGCGCAAAATGTAACCGTAAAGGGTACAATCAAAGACAATCTTGGTGACGAAGTTATTGGTGCAACAGTTGTTGAGAAGGGTAAAACTACCAACGGTTCAACGACAGACATCAACGGTCATTATCAAGTATCAGTTCCTAAGAATGCTACTTTGGTCATTTCATACGTTGGTATGAAGACTAAGGAAGTAAAGGTCAATGGACAAACTACGATTAACGTAACTCTCGAGGATGATGCAAAGCTTCTCGAAGAAGTTGTAGCTATCGGTTACGGTACTATGAAGAAGAAGGACATCACAGGTTCTGTAGCAACTGTAAGTTCTGAAGCTCTCGTAGCTGTTCCTGTTGCTTCTGCAGCTGAAGCCCTCACAGGTAAGATGGCGGGTGTACAGATTACTGCAACAGAAGGTTCTCCAGATGCAGATATCAAGATTCGTGTTCGTGGTGGTGGTTCTATCACTCAGAGCAACGACCCATTGGTAGTTGTTGATGGTGTTCAGCTCAGTTCAGCAAGTGAGATGAACGAAATCCCTGCCGA
>CALBJW010000133.1 GCA_937893145.1 uncultured Prevotellaceae bacterium
TATTGTATAGACAAAAACATACGGAAGAATGAGGTCATTCTTCCGCAAGTTTGAGGTCATTCTTCCGTATGTTTGAGGCTATTCTTCCGTATGTTTTTTGTTACTTCACATATACCTTCTTTCCATCCTTGATGTAGATGCCATGAGAAGGGGATGATACTCGCTGTCCTGAGAGGGTGTAGTATGCACCATTCGTTGGGACTGCTGGATGAACTGAGGTAATGTCGCTGGTAGGGTTGAAGAGGCGAATCTTCTTGCAGCGCCATCCATCACCGAAGATGATGAGTCCTCTCGACTTGAGCGCTTTGTAGGTCTCTGAATCGAATGTGAAGACTGATGTGTGTTCTGTGCCTACAGGTGTGCCGTAGTGCTTTCCTGGGTTGAGGTCTCCGCTATAAGTCTTGCCATCCACAGAGAACGATGGTTTGCTCTTCCAGTCGCCATAGAACAACTGAATGTCATCGCCTCCATTCTCCTGCTTATAGGCAATTTCGAGCTGCACGCCCTCGCCAAGCTGGTCAAACAGATTTGCTGATACTGAGATGCTTACAGACCAACTTGAAATCAACTTATCACCTTCGAACACTACATATTCGCTAACTGGCTGTGGCTCTGGATACTCGCCCTCAAAACTGCTTCCGTGATATGCCTTAGCCATAGTCTCTGCAAGGTCTGGCTGACTGAATGCAGGCATGGCACGATAGTCACCATCGGATAGTCCCATCCAGTAGAATGGTGCTATTCCATTTGCCTTACAAGCCTTTACATAAGCCTCTACAAACTGAAGCATGAGCGAACGACGCACATCGTAGTCGGTCTTGCCAGCACCGCTGTCCACATTGCTTGTACCCCACTCGCCAATGATGACAGGAGCACCCTTTGGAAGATAACTCTTCAGTCCGTTGATGGTGCTATTGATCTGATTCTGAATGTCTGTCAGCGACCTGTTGACAACACTACCATTTCTGGTTTCTGCTATTGCAGGGTAGTCGTGAACCTCAAATGCGATGTGTCCCTCAACCTTGTCCTCTGGCATCTGCATCTTGGTGATAACATCCTTCAGGTGGGAGTTCCATGTGCCGTAGCCATTTGCTGCAGCGTAGGTGTTGACAATGAGGTTGCGAGTAGCGTTGTTGCCTCCTGTGGCACGCACGGTGTTCACGAAACTCTGTGCATAGCTGTTGATGGCATTATATGATGATGTGGCAGATGTGGCGTTGTACTGTCCTGGTGCGGCGAACGAGGCGAAGCACCAAGAGCTGTAGGTGTCGAGCATCTCGTTGTAGCTCTCGAAGAGGAGGTGGTGGTCGTAGCCCTTGAACTCTTCTGCTATCTGCTGCCAGAGGTACTCGTAGCGGTCCTTGTAGTTGTTGTACCATGTCATGTCTGCCTTGAGCCATGAGATGTGGGAGTTGCTGTCTGCACCTGTATCGTGGTGGACATTGATGATGCAGTAGAGGTCGTTCTTGATGACATAGTCCACGATGGTGCGCACACGCTTCATCCAGGCGGCATCGACCTTACCATTCTTGTCCATGTGGTTGTACCATGTCACAGGCACACGGATAGCTCCGAATCCTGCTTCCTTCATCATCTTGAAGAGGGGTTCGGTGGTGTATGGCTGTCCCCAATAGGTTTCGGACTCGAGTCCCTGACAGTTCCAGTACGCATCATTGGTTGGTTCCTTAACCTTCGTACCGCTTGCATCGAGGGTATTGCCAAGGTTCCAGCCTATACCCATCTTCTTCACTGCCTCAGTAGCAGTCTCCGTGATTTGAGCTCTGCCATTCATAGACATCAGAGCAAGTGTTAATACAAGAAAAATCTTTTTCATATTTATCATAATAGTTTATTTGGTTTATCGGTTCTTGAGCATCTCACGAGCAGTTTCTATGAGTGTGTCGAGATGGCGGGAGGTGTCTGCACCCGAGAGAGAGCAAGGGATGTCGGGATCGATGCCAAACTCTATCTGCTGCTTGTCCTTGTTGTAGGTGACAACAGCACTGTAGCGCACACTCCAACCATTAGGGAGTTCGGACGAGAAAGGCATTCCACTACCTCCACCCGTGTGGTCGCCAAGGATGGTAGCGTTAGGACATAGCTTCATACAGTTCACGAAGTCGTTGGCAGCAGAAAAGACCTCACGATTCGTTAGCACGATGACAGGCTTCTGCCAACGGATGCCCTTGCTTGCAGGTTCGAGATACAGGGGTTTGAGTGGCGAGAAGGCATTGTGCTCCTTACCAGTCTTGTGGGATGTGTAGCCCACGAGTATGCGTTCATTCGTGAAGTGGGATGCAAGAGTCTGAGCTGTAACGAGGTCGCCACCTCCATTGCCTCGCACATCAAGCACGATGCCGCTGCAGGCAGCGAGGGCTTCGAGCATCAGCGACACATTGCCCGAACCGATGCCAGCACTGAAACTTGGACATCGCACATAAGCCACATTGTCATCGAGTATGCGATACTGCAATCCCGATGCTATGCTGTAGTTGCGACCAAGGTAGGTGGCTTGCACGATACTGTCGTTGTAGTTGAGCGGATAGTCCTCATAGAAACTCCAGTTGCGACCGTAGTCGAAGGCTGTGCCGAGTTTTACATGGCCATCACGCAACTCACTCAGCATCTTTGTCATCACCTCAAAGAGCTGCTGCTGAGTCATCTTCTCGTTTACCATCTTCGCATAACGCGCGTGTACATCATTCCAATCCACTCCCAACTCCTTCTTCTTGTAGTCGAAGAAGCAGTAATGCTCATCCATCAACTTCCAGAGCGCCTCGAAATTGCCTTTGCGAGTATTATCGTACTCCTCGCCCTTGATGCAGGAGGCACACAGGGCAACTATAAGTGCCATGATAAATGCAAGTCTTGTCTTCATATCATCAGTTTAATCAATGTTTTACGCCCCAAAGGTACGAATAATTATTGTTTTTATTGGAATAAATCGGTAATTGTTGTTACCTTTGTGGCAAAAATCAAGAAGTATGAAACGATTAGTATATATTTTTCTATGGTGCATGATGACACTCGCGCCTCTTTCTGCACAGGAGTGGAAGGCGGGAACCATTGTCAACGAACAGGAGGTGAAGGCTTCGG
This sequence comes from uncultured Prevotellaceae bacterium, assembly GCA_937893145.1. GTDB lineage: Bacteria > Bacteroidota > Bacteroidia > Bacteroidales > Bacteroidaceae > Minthosoma. Next base: position 3,097 of record CALBJW010000133.1, read on the forward strand.
AGATGGACAAATGGTTTTGTGCCACAACGATTCCCGATGATGTGTTTGCAAGGATGAAGGGCAAGTCGTTTGGCAAGAACTGCACCACTCAGCGCACGACGCTCAGATACATCAAGGTGCTGCACCGCAACAAGGAGGGCAGGACTCAACGAGGGGAACTGGTGTGCAACAAAGCCATTGCTAACGACCTTTTAGATATCTTCCAGAAGTTGTATGAGGCAAACTACACCATCGAACGCATGGTGCTGGTGGATGAGTACGATGCGGTGGATGAGAGAACTATGGCTGACAACAACACATCATGCTTCAATTTCCGATTCGTGTCGGGCACTCGCCGTGTGTCGAAGCATGGTTTGGGCATGGCGATTGACATCAACCCGCTATACAACCCTTGTTACGACACACGAAACGGCAAGACCGAACCTGCTAACGGCAAGCCTTACGCTACGAACCGCACTACGAAGAAGACTTCATACCCGATGATTATAGACCGACAGGACCTCTGCTACAAACTTTTCATCCAACATGGTTTCCGATGGGGAGGGGCATGGAGGACAAAGAAGGACTACCAGCATTTCGAGAAATAGGAAAAGGGACAATGAAACAACTTTGTTTGGTCATATTGTCCTTTTTTGAATATTTTGTCTTCAATTTGTATTGTCATATCAATAATTAGTCGTACCTTTGCAGCGCAAATAGGATAACAAATAGCGCGTATTGACTAAATATGCGAATTGTAAAACTAATTCAAAGGTATGAAGATTAAATCTATTATTGCAACTGCTGTAGCAGCAGTGATGACAATGCCAGCATTTGCTGGTGGTTATTTAACTAACACTAATCAGAGTATTACATTCCTTCGCAATCCAAGTCAGGATGCTGCCATCGGCATCTCAGCCTTGTACAACAACCCTGCAGGTGTGATGTTCCTCAATCCTGGTTTCCATGTGTCTGCAAACCTCATGAACGCACACCAGACTCGTGACATCGAGAGCACATTCGCTCCTTTTGCTTACGGCAAGAACAACGGCGGACAGATGACTAAGCAGTTCCAGGGTGTTGCAAACGCTCCTGTAATCCCAGCTATTCAGCTTGCATACAACTGGAAGAAGTGGAGCGCAAACTTCAACTTCGCAATCACAGGTGGTGGTGGTAAGTGTACTTTCGATGAAGGTCTCGGTTCGTTCGAGAGCATCGTGTCTATGCTTCCAGCAGTAGGTCAGAGCATGGGTATCAAGGCATACGACTTCGAGAGCTACATGAAGGGCCGCCAGTATGTATTCGGATTCCAGTTTGGTGGTAACTACAAGATTAACGATAAGTTGAGCGCATTCGTTGGTGCACGCCTCGTATATGCTACTAACAACTACTATGGTTATATCCGCAACATCAGCATCTTGACAGACAATGGTTTTGTTGGTGCAAAAGACTATTTTGGAGCTCTTCGCGACCAGGCAGGTTTGGGTGCAGGTGTAGCAAAGGGCAAAGCTGAAGAATATGCAGCTGAAGCTCAGAAGGCAATGGAAAATGGTGATATGATTAAAGCAACGGCTAATCAGACTATAGCAAAGCAGTATGCTGCAGCAGCAGAGGACTACTACAACAAGGCTGTTCAGGCAGGTACACTCGCTGTAGCTACTGAGAATGTAGGTCTCAACTGTGACCAGAGCGGTTTCGGTGTGACTCCAATCATCGGTATCGACTACCGTCCAAACAAGCACTGGAACTTCGCTGCCAAGTATGAGTTCAACACTCACCTCAACCTCACTAACAAGGCTGCTAACAGCGAGAGTGCTGACAACCTCGCTCAGCTCAACCAGTTCAAGGATGGTGTGAAGGTAGCAGAAGACCTCCCTGCTCTCCTCGCTGTAGGTGTGATGTACTCTCCTATCGATGAGGTTCGTTTCAATGCGGGTGGTCACTACTTCTTCGACAAGCAGGCTAAGAAGTATGGCGACACACAGAAGCTCCTCGACCACGGTACATGGGAGGTAACTCTCGGTGCTGAAGTTGACTTCGCAAAGAACTGGACTGTAAGTGCTGGTTGGCAGAACACCAACTACGGCAATACTGATGCCTACATGAAGGATATCTCTTTCGCTACAAACAGCAACTCTATCGGTGTTGGTGTTAAGTGGCAGATTAATAAGACTGTAGGTGTTGAAGCAGGTTACTTCCACACATTCTACCAGACATACGAGAAGAACTCAATGAACTACAACAATGCTTCAAACATCGTTGCTCTCGCTGCTGGTGAAGAATCTGCTAACGCTCTCGTAGCAAGCGGTGCTCTTCAGGGCAAGGACAAGTTCACTCGTACTAACCGCGTGTTCGGTCTTGGTGTAACTCTTGACTTCTAAAACACAACTCCTACAACAAAACTATTACTATACGAATGGTACTTCAATCCGTTTAGCTTTGCTTGATTGAACTCGCCATTCCATCCGATACGGATAAAGCTACTCTGAACAGGTATGTCAAGCGTGAGCAAATGTCTCATGCTTGGCATATTTGCTATATGTCCAAAACAAACATTGTGGTCGTAATCCTTTAGCATGAAGTTCTCGTAGTACGACTGGCCGTATGCTGGCGAATAGGCTATTCCAAGAAGCGGAACAGTCATCTGGTAGCGCAGAGGGAACACCTTGTGAAACAAGGAGATATTGTACTGCACCATTGCTGTGGCATTAACCATGAAATCGGTCTTGAGCTGCGCAGGATTGTTACCATTGCGACTATTGTAAACGCCTCCCAAAAACACGGAAGGCTGCACACCTACTGCTCCCCAGCAACCGCCTGGAGCATCGTAAGGATGTGTCGCTGATGCATCCCAAAGCCTATACAACCAAGCGGATGAATAACGGAAATTGCCTGCATATTCATCTACATTCTTGGTGTGGTTCTTAAGCAAACCGAAATCCAAATCAAAGAACGACTGGTAAAGCATGTGTCCGTTCATGCCTTTTGTCTCCTTCAGGTACTCGTGCATCAAACGCAAATCGACTCCTTTATAATCGTATGGAGACAAGTATGTGTCGAGCACATTTCCTCCGCCCACACCAAATGTGAGGGCGCTCTCACTCATTCGTTTCGATGCGGATGCTCCGTTATCCACAGACTGAGCACCAACACAAAGGCTTAGCAACAGCATTTGCGCCATCACTAAGCCCTTTAGTATTTTATTTCCTGAATGCATAATGTTCAATTAAAATAACTTCAACTGTCCAGTTATTTCATCCCTAATATCACTGTCGCTCTTGCCTTCATCAGGATCGACAACCTCTGGCTTCTCGTCCTTTGCTTCTGCCTCCTCTGCTACTTCCGGTTCTGGGAAACGAGTAGGTTCGAGTTCCACAACACTCTCAAGTGGGAAGGTTGTGAGACGCTTACCCTTTGCCTTGAAGCCCTTGATAGCGATGAACTGCTCAGCATCAACCTCCTCTGCAGGACGGTCGATGTTAGGGTCGTTGAAGTTAACCTGCAAGCGAGGATAGAAGGTGTCGGTAAGAAGGATGAGCTTGTTGTTCTCATTATCACCGAGGAAGTTCTGGCGCTTCGATGTTGATTCCATGTAGAAACGCTTGATGTATGGCATGTTCTGATTGTCGGCATCCCAAAGCACAGCGGTCCACACCTTCTTAGCATCAAACTTCTCTATGCGAAGTATGTTCTGCTCGTAGTGGTTGTTCTGGTCGAAGTTGCTCGCATAGAAGTCACCGTTTGGAAGCACAACAAGGATTGAGTCTTCGTTGAAGAACTCACCGAGGTACTGTCCGTGCTCATCGTAGTTGATGCGCTGTACATCAGGGTCCCACCATACCTTACGACCACCGAGCGTACTGCCACCGTGTGCCTTGAGCTGGATGCGGAAGATGTCGTTCTTTGCAAGCAGATTGCCTCGCGAAGCTCTTCCCTTGATGGCAATCTCCGAGAAGTCCTTCTCGAAGACGAGCTTCTTAATCTTCTCGTGTGGTTTGAGTGTCACCTTGATGATTTCTGCTTCACCATTAGCATTGGCTGTGAAGTATGTCACACGACTCTTTGGAGTTCCTATTGTGACATCATACTCACGGTCGCGGGTGATGGATGTGACATTGAAACGCTTGATGTAGCTAACGCCAGATGCACCATCCTTATAGCATACATTATATATGGTACGCGTATCGTTCTTCTTGAATACGGCAATATGTATGATTTCTGCCTTGCGCTTCTCTTTCTTCGACTTCTCGGTTTCACCTACGAAGGCTTTCTCTGTCACCTTAACCACCTTGTATGTACCGTCCTTGTAGAAGAGGATGACATCATCAATATCGGAACAGTTGCTGACAAACTCATCCTTCTTGAGGGATGTGCCGATGAAACCTTCTGCACGATTGATGTAGAGCTTCTGATTTGCTTCTGCTACGGTTGAAGCCTGGATGGTATCGAAGTTGCGAATCTCGGTGAGGCGTGGATGCTCAGCACCGTACTTCTGCTTGAGGAACTTGAACCAGTCGGCTGTAACCTCGATGAGGTTTGCAAGGTCGCGGTCGATGGCTTCGATGTCCTCCTTCATGCGTGCGATGAGTTCATCTGCCTTATCCTTATTGAACTTAAGGATTCGTGCCATCTTGATTTCCATGAGTCGGAGGATGTCATCGCGTGTCACCTCACGCACGAAGTCCTTCTTGAATGGCTCCAAACGCTTGTCAACATACGCGATAGCATGGTCCATGTCTGGGGCATTTTCAAATTCCTTGCCCTTATAGATGCGTTCCTCGATGAAGATTTTCTCAAGCGAAGCGAAGTGAAGTTGTTCGAGGAGTTCGCCTCTGCGTATTTCAAGTTCTCGCTTGATGAGGTACTTGGTGAAGTCAACCGACTTACGAAGCACATCACTCACAGTGAGGAACTTAGGCATTCGTTCATCAATCACACAGCAGTTTGGAGAGATGCTTATCTCACAATCAGTGAAGGCATAGAGCGCATCAATCTGCTTGTCGGATGAAACGCCAGGCACGAGGTGAACAACAATCTCAACCTGCGCGGCTGTATTATCCTCAATCTTACGAGCCTTTATCTTGCCCTTCTCTACCGCTCTCGTGATTGTTTCTATGAGCGACTCGGCAGTCTTACCGTATGGTATCTCACGAATGACAAGTGTCTTGTTGTCAAGTTTCTCTATCTTTGCACGAACACGAACCGAACCACCACGCTGACCATCATTGTACTTTGCCACATCTATCGAACCACCAGTAAGGAAGTCTGGATAGATTTGGAATGGTTCTTCGTGGAGGTAATGGACGGCTGCATCACAAATCTCGTTGAAGTTGTGAGGAAGAATCTTGCTCGAAAGACCTACGGCAATACCTTCCACTCCCTGAGCGAGAAGGAGCGGGAACTTAACAGGCAATGCAATAGGTTCCTTGTTTCGACCATCGTAAGAGAGTTTCCACTCGGTTGTCTTTGGGTTGAAGACCACATCGAGAGCAAACTTCGAGAGGCGTGCCTCGATATAACGAGCTGCGGCGGCATCATCGCCAGTGAGGATATTACCCCAGTTTCCCTGACAGTCGATGAGAAGTTCCTTCTGTCCCATCTGCACGAGTGCATCCTTGATGGAAGCATCACCGTGAGGGTGGAACTGCATGGTATGGCCCACGATATTGGCAACCTTGTTGTAGCGGCCATCGTCCATTCGCTTCATTGAATGGAGGATACGACGCTGCACAGGCTTGAGTCCGTCCATGATGTGAGGCACGGCACGCTCAAGGATTACATAAGATGCATAATCAAGGAACCAGCTCTGGTACATTCCACTCAGGTGGTGAGTGATGCTGTCGGACATGGTCGATGGATCGTAGTCGGACTTAGGTGGCAATCCTTTGCCTCCTTCTCCTTCGGTTTCAACCTCAACCATTTCAGGAGCATCTTCACTACCGCCAACATTCACGCTTTCGTTCACGCTCTTGTTTTCGTTTTCGCCTTCGTTATTAAAGGTATTATCTGTAATTTCGCTCATAGTGTTTTAGATGATTTGGTGCAAAGTTAAAGAAAAAAATTGAATTTTATTGCTTATTCCTTTATCTTTTCAAATTCAATCATTATATTTGCAATGAAAATCACAATAACTAAACTATATTTTATGGCATTAATTGAAAGTATCATCGCGCGTGCTAAAGCTAACAAGCAGCGCATCGTGCTCCCAGAATCACTCGAGGAGCGCACTCTCACTGCTGCAGATAAGTCACTTGCTGACGACATCGCAGACATCATCCTCATCGGTAATCCTGATGAAATTTTCGCTCTTGCAGACAAACTCGGTCTCAAGAACATTGGCAAGGCTACAATCATAGACCCAGCTACCTCTGAAAAAACTGAAGAATATGCTCAGCTCCTCACTAAGCTCCGCGAGAAGAAGGGCATGACTATCGAGAAGGCTCGCCAGCAGGTTCTCGACCCTCTCTATTTCGGTTGTCTCATCATCAAGAGTGGTGATGCTGATGGTCAGATTTCTGGTGCTCTCTCTACTACAGGCGATACTCTTCGTCCTGCACTCCAGATTATCAAGTGCGCTCCTGGCATCACTTGCGTTTCTGGTGCTATGCTCATGATTACTCAGACTCCTCAGTACGGTGAAGAAGGCGTACTCGTAATGGGTGATGTTGCTGTTACTCCAATGCCTGATGCTGGCCAGTTGGCTCAGATTGCTGTTTGTACAGCTCAGACTGCAAAGAGTGTTGCAGGTTTCGCAGACCCACGCGTGGCTATGCTCTCATTCTCAACAAAGGGAAGTGCTAAGCATGAGGTTGTTGACAAGGTTGTTGAAGCAACTCGTCTCGCTAAGGAACTCGACCCATCTATCAAGATTGAAGGCGAACTCCAGGCTGATGCAGCTCTCGTTCCATCTGTTGGACAGAAGAAGGCTCCAGGTTCTGAGATTGCAGGTCATGCAAATGTACTCATCGCTCCATGTCTCGAAGTTGGTAACATCTCGTACAAGCTCGTTCAGCGTCTCGGCAATGCTGATGCTATCGGCCCTATCCTCCAGGGTATCGCTCGTCCAGTAAACGACCTCTCTCGCGGTTGCTCAGTTGATGATATCTACAAGCTCGTAGCCATCACAGCATGCCAGGCTATGGATGCGAAGTAAAGCTACTGAAATCGAAAAATCGAAATAATAAAACAAAGAAATATACACAATCATGGAAATCATCAACGATCTCAATTACCAACTGGGTAATCTGATAGGTGTCACATTCTTCGACCCTATGCAGTTCCTGTCACTGGCAATCCGTTTTGCCATCAACTTTGCCGTAGTGGCAATCATTGCACGCTTCTTCTACTTCCCCAAGAGTAACAGACGCGACTACATGTTCATCTTCCTCATCATGTCCATGAGCATCTTCATGCTCGTATCACTGATGGGCGGCAATGCCATGAACACAG
>CALBJW010000134.1 GCA_937893145.1 uncultured Prevotellaceae bacterium
AACGAAATGCTAAACACCTATCAAGAAGATCGGGCTTTCACATCCGCAGTTCCAAGTGACGAAGAGGACGCGAAAGTTGTACAGAATGACAACCCAAAGCTGGCATTCGCTCCAGAGTCGTTAATCTATGTGGAGTCTGTGGCAAACTATGCAGAAGTATGCTATTTGTGTGATCAGGAAATAAAGAAAATATCACTTCGTTCTACTTTGAAGCAACTCAAGGAATCCCTGTCCACGCACGTCTTCATTATACAATGTCACCGAGGTTTTATCGTTAATCTGAACTTCGTTGAAACACTACAAAGTGAGAACAATTCATACTTCCTCAACCTATTCTATGTTGACAAAAAGATTCCAGTGTCTCGTACCAGAAAAGCAGATATTAAAGCTGCTTTATCAGCATTGCAGCATAAATAGACTATTTCGTAAACCCTTTTTAATATTCCCAACAAATGAGCAAACTACATCTTACTGAAAAAATCAGAGCATGGAGTAATCGTCACCACGATTCGCTCAGCTCTTTTATAACAAGTTTTACGGCCACAGTATTGGGCATTGGTCTCACCTTTGGTACTACGATGTGGTATGACCACAAACAGGAAATGGAGGCTGCGGAGGCTTTGGTGGAACGCTGTCTGTCTAACATGGAGGTGCGATTAGACAACCTGAATGGCGTCGTCAGGATGTGTGACAGGCAGAATCATCTATTCTCCATGGCTACAAGCATGCCACTTGATTCGCTGACCGATGCTGAGGTTTCGGAGCTAATTGACCTGTTTGCATGGCAATACAATCTGGTGATTGATCACTCGTACGAAAAGTCATTCTCCATGAGTACAAGCAGTCACGAGATACTAGGTTCTTTTGCCAATGTGATAGGTGCTGGCTTTGAATACTTACACGAGGCAGAAGATAACCATCAGAAGGTGAATGATCTGAAGAGAGAGTTGCGACGGTCGATGATTGTGGATAAGCAAGTGAAGTTTGACCAAAATTCCATGCGGCAATTTGTTATGGCAACACTTGCTGACCCACTGTTTGGTTATTTCCAATTGGAATACATGCAGCAGGAACGTTCTGTACGACACTACCAGCACTATTTGAAGTATTTTATCCCCGAAGCTCGCAGACTTTGGCAAGGGGAAATCACCGAAAATGAGTTCTGGACGATGACGCGCGAGTATTGGGATAAATGTGAATAGTAAGAACTGTCGGCCTCACATGGCTTACATCTGTCCCTACATCTATACCGAATATCCCAAGCTATTGTAGAACTAATTGAATATATGTAACTTTGCAGCAGTTTCCAATTATTCAAAAAACTTTCAATGTATGAAAAAAGAAAATGAATGTAGGCTGATGATTTTTCATAATGTTAGCAATGTATGCAGACGCATTCAAGTGTTTGTGTTATGCCTTATGGGTGTACTTATATTCCTGGAGTTATTTGAGGTGAGAATAGACTTCGGTAATAGGCACAGTATAAAACTGGCGATATTCATCATCATTGCAGGTTTGTTTATCGTATCTGATACAATAGTGGTGTATCTTCAGACATTGAATGACAGCTTAACGATAAAACGATTGGCATGGAATCTTACTATAGTATGGGCATCGAATGTGTTTGTGCTATGCTGCACACATAATTATATCTTTGGCAGCAGTTTCATGCATATTCTCCCAACAGCAGTTTCTTCAGCATTTATTATAGGAGGCTCGCAGTTCATGTTCTACTCATTGTATATGACATTCAGAAGAAAACAAAATAAAAACAATAATGATATACAAGATAAAGCATGAAGAAAATACCCTTACTACTAATCAAGGATTACATAATAGCCGGATGCACACTGGTCAGCGTATTGTTAGTCTTGCATCCTATCTTCTTAACGCCAGAGAACAGAGCCGTTCCGCTTCTGGTGTTTAAGATTGTGCATGCACTATTATTCCTGTTGACATTAATAATAAGCGAGATTATTGTAACCTATGTATTTCGAAAACCTTTTTCTTATTCTGATAGAATTTCGAAAAAGTTATGGCATTTCATTTATTGCACAGCTGTTGGAGTTCCGCTCTTCAATGCGTTCCTGAATCAGTCAAACGCAATAATGATGTGGGACTTCCAGAGATTTTATTACGCATGGGTTGATACTGACAGTACATTTACGTTGAAATGGTATTTGAAAACTCTTGATTTGTGTTTTATCACTGCCATAATTATGGTAATTGCCATGTTGGTGTTAAGTAAAATAAGATGCATACAAAACTCTCTTCGGGAATTGGAGGCAATCAACGAAATGCTAAGACAGCAGCAGGAACGTGATGCTATAAAGGGTGATGACGATACTGCTTCACATGTAGAAAGGCAATGCGTACTTCATTCAGATTATAATGGTCAGGACATTACCATCTATCCTCACAGCTTTATCTATGTGGAGTCGGTGGGCAACTATGCCAATGTATGCTTTATTGACAACGAACAGCTGACCACGACAACCATCCGCACCACCATAAAACAGCTAAAGGAAGACCTCTCGGGCAATGACCTCATTGTGCAATGTCATCGTGGTTTTCTTGTAAACCTTGAATATGTAGAGTCGATGGAAGGCTCAAATGGGCGTTTATCCCTCAACATGTTCTATTCGGAGAAAAAGATACCAGTATCGAGAACAAACAAGGCAACAATCAAGGATGCACTATCAGCCATGCAGCCTAAATAGATTGTTGATCAGATTTGAATAAGTAATGCAATCGTATATGAAAGTGGAATTAAAGAGGTAATAGAGAAACATTTCCCACTAATTCTAAAATGTCTATATACAAAAAAAGCACCACGAATTAAATACATCTAATCCGTAGTGCCAGGAAATTATATGTCAAATTATGATGAAAGTTTCATAATAAGGGGGTGACATGATGATTGTGGAAAACTGCTTAGTACCACATTGTGCGATTAACAAAATAGTATGAAACAGGATTGTTTGCCTGATAGTGTGCCATCTGCTTGTTGCTTTCTTCTACTACTTCGATTGCCTTCTTGATTGTTGCGATAAACTTTTTCATAATTGTAAATTGTTTTTTTGTTGTTAATAATTTTTTTTTGACACTGCAAAGGTAGGGAGTTTTTGAAGGCTACAAAGGATAGTTTGTGAAATGCTTTTGGACAATTTGTGAAGTTCACAAGATGTCTGTATTTTTCATGAATTGTGCGTAATTAGAGGCACTTTACAACCTTTTTATTATAAGTAAGTGAACAAAAATAATTTTATATCTCACGCAGAGCTACTTAGAAATATTTGTTACTTATTGCTAATAAGACACAAGAATTAGGACTGAATCCAGTTGAAGGATTCAGCCCTAATTCTTGAATGTGCAAAACTCTACTTGCCCAATATATGGTTCACTATCTTGCTTATGCGGTCGATAGGGATGTTCTCACCACTGTTCTTGCGGTTGATTAAACGGACAAGGTCTGCAATAGTTCCTTCGCCTTCGACAGCAATAGTCATCTCTGTAGCAGCTGTGCTATTCTTGTCTAAAAGGAAGATGGCTGTGAATGGACTAATAGTGAGAGTGGCTGAAACACGAACAAGTTTGCCATCAGACATAGTGTAAACATAGTAGTTCTGGAGTGAGCCGTCTGTTGCTACATTGACAGTCTTCTCTTCGTAAGTCTGTGCTGTGTACCATCCTGAGATACCAAGTGGCTGGATGTGGTATCCTTCGGTTGTCTTCACGAGATTCACTGCATCTGTACTTGATATTCTGACAGCCTTTGCATCTGTGTTGCGGTAGATGAATGGTGTGTTGGCTTCTATAGTTCCAGTAGTGACAGGTTCAAACCTTGCATCACCTCCATCTACAGCCTTGAATGCATAGAGTTCTGCTCCGCATGATGCTGCATTGATGGCAAACGGAACGACTGCAGTATTCCACTCGTCTGTCTTGCTGCAAGCGAGACTTGCTCCACCTACACAGTTTATCTTGTCGAGAGGATTGCGGAAGTTATGTGTATCGAAGAGGTCAATACGCCATGCGCTATTGTCGTTTTTCACTACATTGCGAGCATCAAACGCTCCACCCATAAGGTCTTCCTTGCCGCTTGCATAGATGAGAAGACAGTTAGGGTTGGCACTCTGCACTACCATAGGGAACTTGTTTGTCATGCCAGTGATATCGATGCAAGTAGCGCCTTGGTCGGCAAGAGCATCATGAGCAGATTGGCTTACATGACCTGCACCAGTGATGTAATAGTCGGCAAATTCGTCGGCACTATTATCTCCTGAAAGGATGATGTCAGTCACATTGACTGTTTGTCCCCATCCCGCCTTTATCGAATTGAGGTGGAAGTATGGATACTGTGTGAGGTCGATAGTAGCCGAACCAGTCTCGAGCGACGGATTGAGTTCTGGAGTTGCTCCTGATGATGGACGGTTGTAGAGTACTCGGAGCGCACCTCCAGTTCCCTTGATGGTAAGTTGTTTGAAACCTGTCAGGTCTGCATATTCGTTTGGTGCCACATTACCCAGAAGTCCTGCACCAAATACTTCGGCACCACTCTCTACAGTAGAACCGAGCTGGATGTTTTTGCCTGTAATCTCTGTACCCTTTGGCTCTACTGTATAAATCTCTACATTATCAATGTAAAGTGTGCCTGGGAAACCACCATAGTTTATGAGCAGGCGGTCGGCGCCTTCACCATTGACTGTGCAAGGCACGCGCCATTCAGTATAACCAGTAGTCACATTGTACTCGCCGAAGTCTCCTCTGCCTTCATAGCCTTCCGACTTCTGGAATGCTGCACTTATCTTGCCTGTTACCGAACCCTTAACATTCATCTTGAGATAGTACTGCTGTCCGTTGATGTATGTGTTAGTGTAACAAATCTGCGACTCCCAACTGTTCTGCTTTTCGTTGGTGAGGCGATAGCCGTACGACTTGAATGTACCTATGCCACTTTCGTGGTATATGGTGCCGCCCCAGCCGCCCATCTTATTGCCACTTTCTGCATCATCATTTACCAAGTGGCGTTGCTCATCAGCATATCTCATCAACTTAATATCAGCAAGATTGGTTCTTGTTGCAGGACGTGCCACAACTTGACTGATTTGCATCTCCATCTTGTTGATGGTGATGTAGTAGAGTCCCTGTTTGTTTACATCATCACTTTCGATGGCTGTATTGATGCGGATGTCACCGATGATACAATCAGGATAATTCATTATATAATCTGCAAAGATTTCCTGGATATTGTAAACCTTAGACGCTTCTTCCTTCTTTACACGCGTTCCTTTTTCTTCTGAACCGATGATATAATCGTTGGTGCCATCCTTGATGATGTTGCCCTGACTGTCCTTGAGTTGCACATCGAGTCGATAGCCTGTAGTGCAAGTGCCACAGTCCATTGTAAAGTCGGCACAATCGATGAGTTTCTTGCCTACGAAGTCATGGAAGATGAATGAAGAATAATATGTGGTGTAGAAGCAATAATGCTTATTGTTGGAATCGTAATTTGCATTACCCACAACATCAAACAAGTTGCCACCCTCTATATCACCACCTTTCACCATTGGTACACGGTCGCCACAGGCAAGTTCATAATACCAGTCGAAGCAATAGCCAGAACATGCCTGGCAAGCATCAGGATAACCTGCTGCCTTCATGGCATCCTCGAATGCTGGTTTTACGGTACCATCCTTAATATATGAGTCCATGTCAACATAAGTAGTTGTGCCCTGAAGAGTGAAACTGATGTTTGGATGTTTGTCAACAAGATGGCGGAATCTCAAACCCCAACCTGTATTTTGGGTGTTTCTGTATGGCACATTCGGTGCTCCGTCTGTAGTACCTGTACCCCATGTACCGAAATTACCTTCTGTATATTGGGTGTGAGTCTCGTTCCAGTGACCTGCGCCTTGCTTCATAGGACTCCAGTCCACCTCAGTAACGATGGTTGGTTTCTTGTCTATTGGTACTTGTGCTTCAAAAGTTGAGATGAAGTTTGCCTCAGACTGGTTAGCATCCCATCCACCATACCAACCAGGATAATTGTGGACGGCATAGGCGAAATTGTTGTCGCTGATGGCCTTTGTATTGTAGTTTCTATAATCTGCTTGATATGATGTACCTGGGAGGAGAATGATTCCATTGAAACCATTCTGGCGAATCTTATTGACGATAGGTTGGAAATAGTCTGCGAGGTTGCCACTCATGCGTACAGGCTCGTTACCGAGTTCGAGCATAATCTTACCAGAATTTGCCTTTACGTTTGAATCACTCGACACGATATCCCATACCGTTGTAAGGTAAGTGTTGTAATAGTCTCCTACCTTAACATCTTCAGGGAACACGCCAGGAGGACGCACCACAACATAAAGACCATGAGCCAGCGCATCCTTGATGATTGGCACATATAGGTCCTGCATACGTGTTCGCATCTTATCAAAAGAGAAGTGGCAGATGTTAGCTTCGTCGAAGACTGTATGTCCATTGGGGTCTGTAGCAGTCTTTGCCTGGTCGTTGATATTTGTAAAACCAGGAGCTGTGTAGTTGTAGTTTCTCAACCATGCAGGGTCGAGGTGCAGACGGAAGAGGTTACAGTAAGAACTACCTCGACCACCCTTTTTCGTGAGGGCCTCGAATACCTTAGTGAAATAATTCTTACATGCATTAAGGTCACTTGTCGAAGGATTATTATAATCTATCCATCCCCAACGCCCACCATTAAAATAGCAGTTTGGTGTGTCCATCACACCATGAAGCGAAACTGGTCGGCCGTTAGGATCGACAAATTCTTTTCCACTTACTTTCAGGTCAGGGGTAGTACCGAAGTACGATTTTACCTGAGCAAAAGAAGGTATAAATGATAGTATTAAAAAGCAGAAGACAAAACTCGTCCTCCCAATAAATAGTTTTTTCATTACATCGGATTTTTACAAAAAGACTACACTATAGCGTAAATGCTGTTTATGTCGTTCAGCATGTAGTAGGTATTGAGAAAACATTTATCCCCTATGCACAATCATTCATGCGTAGGGGATAAATTATGTCTGTATGATTAGAGTACCTTGATAAGCTCAACATCAAAGATGAGGGTTGAGTAAGGAGGAATCATTGCTCCTGCACCACCCTCGCCGTAAGCGAGCATGTAAGGGATATAGAAGCGGAACTTGCTGCCTTCCTTCATGAGCTGAACACCTTCTGTCCAACCTGCGATGACCTGCTGAAGACCGAAGTCAGCTGGTTCGTTGCGCTTGTATGAAGAGTCGAATACTGTACCGTCGAGGAGACGACCTTCGTAGTGGCAGCGTACTGTGTCTGTAGCCTTAGGCTGAGCACCAGTACCCTCTGTGAGCACTTCGTACTGAAGACCACTTGCTGTAACTGTGATGCCTTCCTTCTTTGCATTCTCAGCGAGGAACTTAACACCTTCTTCCTTTGCTGCCTTGCCTGCCTCTTCTGCTGCAGCCTTGCGCTCTGCCTCCATCTTTGAGAAGAACTCCTGGATGAGCTGCTGTGCTGCTGCGTTTGATACCTTGAGGTCATTGCCCTGAAGTACATCTGTGATTGATGCTGCAAAGTCCTCGATTACGAGTGTGTCCTTGAGTCCCATCTGGAGCAACTGCTGACCAATGCCGAGACCAAGTGAATAAGATAATTTGTCCATTTTTTTACTATTATTAATAATGTAATTCCGTTTGTGGGTGCAAAGGTAAGAAAAAAATCGCTATCTTTGCACACAAATTGTTATTAAGTACATTATGATAAACTATATTTTCGAACTTAAAGACAAGGTACGCGACTATGAGTGCGACCTGCAAGGAATAGTGAACAACGCTAACTACCAGCATTATCTGGAACATTGTCGTCATGAGTTTCTGTTGGCTCACAACATCAGTTTCGCAGAACTGCACGATAAGGGAACAGATGCTGTAGTGGCTCGACTCACCATGCAGTTCAAGGTGCCTCTTCGTAGCGGCGATGAATACATCTCTAAACTCTGGATAAAGAAGGACGGTCTGAAGTATGTGTTCATGCAGGACATCTTCCGTGCTTCGGACATGAAACTCAGCATCCGTGCTCAGGTGGAAAGCGTGTGCATCGTGAATGGCAGACTCAGCGACTGCGAAGAACTCAACGAGAAGTTCGCACCTTTCTTTGGATAAAGACGAAACGCAGCGCTACGAAACGGCTACACCTACTATATACCATTTAACTAATAGCACCCAAGATGGAACAGGAACACATATATGCAATGGCGCTAAGCCACATACCAGGCATTAGTCTGACCACAGCCCACATACTTTATACTACTATGGGTTCAGCAACAAGTGTGTTCGAAAACAGACTTGACATAAAGAGCTATATTCCTGATGCATCGACAAGACTTGTCAATGCGTTGAAGGATGTGGACCTTGCCATCAAAAGGGCGGAAAAGGAAATGGAATTCATTGCAAAGAAGAATGTTCGTGTCTTCGCCATGAACGACAACGAATATCCTCAGCGCATGAAGATATACGATGATGCCCCTATCACACTATATTACTGCGGAAACGGTGATTTGAACAAGGCAAAGATGGTGAGCATGGTAGGTACAAGAAAGTGCAGCGAATATGGTAAGGAGTTATGCTACAACTTCGTTTCCGACCTCAAGAAATACTACCCTGACACAATGATTGTTAGTGGTTTAGCATACGGCATTGACATTAATTCGCACAGGGCAGCCCTCAAGAATGATATGGACACGGTGGGAGTGCTGGCACATGGACTGGACCGCATATACCCTTCTGTTCATCGACAGACAGCGGTGGAAATGGTTACTCATGGTGGTCTGCTCACTGAATACATGAGCGAAACAACACCCGAGAAGGGCAACTTCGTGGCACGCAACCGCATTGTAGCAGGAATATGTGATGCCTGCATCGTGGTGGAGAGTGCTGCTCGTGGAGGTTCACTCATCACGGCAAACATTGCAGATGCTTACAATAAGGATGTATTTGCATTTCCTGGTCGCACATACGACCTGTCAAGTGCTGGATGCAATGCCCTCATCAAGGGAAACAAGGCACAGATGATAGAGAGTGCCGAAGACTTTATTGAGTACATGGGATGGGGCAACCCGCTAAAACAAAACGATGCACCTATACAGCAAGAACTGTTTATCGACCTTACTGAAGAGGAAGAGAAGATAGTAGAAAACCTGAAAGGAGTGGATGAGAAAGCCATCCATCAGATAGTGAACGAAACGGGACTCAGTTACAGTCGAGTGAGTGTTCTGATGTTCGAACTTGAACTGAAAGGTGTCATAAAAGTGCTTGGAGGAGCCCGATACAGACTATTAAACAGAAATATTTAGGCATTTTAGCATATTTTTAGAACATAAAAGAGAGGTACACGAAAATAAAAGTGTAACTTTGCACCTCGAAACAATAATTTAACAAATTAAAACATAGAAGAATAATGAAGAAATTTTTCATGATGGCAGCTGTTGCAGCAATGACTGCCATGAGTTTCACTGCATGTAATGGCGGTGGTAGCCCAAAACTTAATGATGAAGTAGATACACTCGCTTACGACTTTGGTATTGCACAGTCAGAAGGTCTCAAGCAGTATATGTCAATGCAGCTTGGTGTTGACTCTGCTTACATCGATGAGTTCATCAAGGGTATGAAGGAAGGCGCAATCAACGAAGCTGACCCTAAGAAGGAAGCTTATATGCAGGGTATCAATGTAGGTAAGCAGATTCAGAATATGCAGAAGGGTATATCTGAAAAGGTTTACGCAGGCGACTCTTCAAAGACAGTTAACATCAACCTTATCCTCAAGGGTCTTATCGACGGTCTTAAGGGCAAGTCTAATATGACTTCACAGGAGGCAGGTGCTAAGTTCCAGGAACTCTTCGACAAGATTGACAGACAGAACATGGAGAAGATGTACGGCGAATACAAGACTCAGAACGAAGAATACCTCGCAAAGAACGCTAAGGCTGAAGGCGTACAGGTTCTCCCTTCAGGTGTTCAGTACAAGGTTCTCGTAGCAGGTGACGGTGCTGTTCCAAGCGACACAGCTTCTATCCAGGTTAACTACGAAGGTAAGACTATCGATGGCAATATATTCGACTCATCATACGATCGCAACCAGCCACTCCCTATCAACATGGCAAATCCAGGCGTTATCCCAGGTTGGGTTGAAATCCTCAAGATTATGCCTGCGGGTTCTACATGGGAAGTAACTATCCCAGCAGAATTGGCTTACGGTGCACAGGATATGGGTAAGATTAAGCCATACTCTACTCTTATCTTCAAGATTGAAATGTTGAAGTAATAATACTTTCATCGCATAATAATTAAAAAAGATAATATAAATGATGCCCTCTCAACCACACGGTGGAGGGGGCATTTGCATGAAAAGAACGATATGAAAAAGATTTTATTCCTCGCTCTCATAGTACTCTCAACTGCTGCAAACGCACAGACAGAGAAGGAAGTTGCCGCTGCAGCAAAGCAGGCAGCAAAGGAACTCAAGGCAAAGAAGGCAGCAGACCTCAAGGCTTTCAAGGAAAACCAGAAGGCTGCACTCGCAGAATTTATCGCTAAGCAGAATGCTCCTGTAAAGGAAGCAACAGAAATGTCAAAAGAAGACTCTGTAGCTCAGTTCTTCGGTATCTCTCAATCAAGAGGTTTGAAGAATTACCTCGCAATGCAGATGGGCGTTGACACAACATACATCAACGACTTTGCTCAGGGTGTGATTGACAATACAAACATCGACCTCACAGACCCATCAAAGAAGGCTTACAGCGCTGGTCAGCAGATTGCAGGTCAGATTGTCAACATGACACAGTCATTCTCTAAGGACTATTTCGCAGCAGACCCAGACAAGTCAATGAGTGCTTCGGTAGTTGCTTCTGCACTCATCGATGGTCTTCTCGGCACAAGCAAGATTACTCCAGAAGAAGCTGGTGCACAGTTGGAGCAGATCATGAGAGCTCGCCAGGAAGAGAACAAGGAGAGAATGTACGGTCCAAACCGTGATGCTGGTGAGAAGTTCCTTGCCGAGAACAAGAACAAGGATGGTGTTGTGACTCTTCCTTCAGGACTCCAGTACAAGGTAATCACTCAGGGTACAGGAGACATTCCTAATTCAAAGGACAAGGTAAAGGTGAACTACGAAGGCAAGCTTATCGACGGAACTGTGTTCGACTCGTCATACAAGCGTAATCAGCCTGCTTCATTTGGTGTGACTCAGGTCATCAAGGGATGGACAGAAGCACTCCAGCTCATGCCTGTAGGTTCAAAGTGGGAATTGTACATTCCATATCAGCTTGCTTACGGTGACCGCGAAACTGGTAAGGAAATTAAGCCTTACTCAGCACTTACTTTCGTGGTTGAACTTCTTGACATAGAGACAAAGGAAACACCAAATGCAGAGGCTCCAAAAGCAGATACAAAGGCAGCTGCAAAGAAAAGTGCTAAGAAAAAGTAATGATTACATTACATATTGACAAAAAGGCGGGCAAATGCTCGCCTTTTTTAGCATAAATCTATCTTTTTATTACTTTTTTGCAATTTTTATTCAAAATATTATTCTTATTTGAAAATAAATGCCTACATTTGCTTACAAATTGACAACAAAAGTTTGATAAAAGCTAAACCTAATGGAAAAAATCGACAAACTTGACAAGCAAATTATGGAGATTATCTCCAACAATGCTCGTATTCCTTTTAAGGATGTAGCAGCAGTCTGTGGCGTCTCTCGTGCTGCAATCCACCAGCGTGTTCAGCGTCTTATCGACATGAACGTAATTGTTGGTTCAGGTTATAATGTAAATCCAAAAAGTCTCGGATACAAGACATGTACATACGTAGGTATTCGCCTTGAGAAAGGTTCGATGTACACCCGAGTAGTTGATGAGTTGAACAAGATTCCAGAAATCGTGGAATGCCACTACACAACAGGCCCTTACACAATGCTCGTGAAGCTTTATGCTCGCGACAACGAACAGCTTATGGACCTCTTGAACCGTAAGATTCAGGGTATCGCAGGTGTTGACTCAACAGAGACACTCATCTCTCTTGACCAAAGTATCAAGAAGCAGGTGCCTATCAGCATTAATCCAGAGGACAACGAGATTGAGGAAGTAGAGATTTAATATTGCGTATCAGCCCTTCATACTTAGCTCGCTTCACAGCAGAACCCTTGAAGAGTGCTCGATATTGTTCAATAGTTAACTGATGCCAGTCATCAGGCTTCATACTGAGGAATTCGCTTTTCGGAGTGAATTCCTCAATTTTTGTAGGTACTGCAAACTGGTTGTAAGGACAAGCAAGTTGACAGCGGTCGCAACCATAGATATATGTACCATTATGACACTTACCATTTACCATCTGTAGCTGTTCATCGGTGAAGTCACCACGATGCTCTATAGTGAGGTAGGACAAGCATTTCCTTGCATTTATATTATAAGGTACGCGTAGCGCGCCCGTAGGACAAGCATCAAGGCATTTATGGCACATTCCACAATGGTTCTCCATTGGAGAGTCGTACTCCAACTCAACATCAAGAAGAATCTCACAAAGGAAGAAGAAACTGCCCGCACGAGGAATGATGAGATTGGAGTTCTTCCCAATCCATCCAAGTCCTGCCCGCATAGCCCAATAGCGATCGAGGATAGGAACGGTATCAACGCACAAGAGGGATTCGGTCGCAGTAAAGGTTTGGATATACTGAAGAAGTTCACGCATCTTCTTCTTCATCACATCGTGATAGTCCAAACCGTAGGCATAATAAGCAAACTTGTATTGATTGTCGGTGAGTTGTTTATCAGGAAAATAGTTAATTGCAAGGCAGATGATGCTCTTTGCTCCAGGCATGAGGAGCGTTGGGTCAAGGCGTTTTTCAAGGTTATTCTCAAGGTACGACATTCCTGCTTGGTTGCCTTTCTCAATCCAAGCGCGGTAAGCACTGGCTGTAGCCTCATCAACAGGCTCAGCCTTAGCAATGCCACAAGCAGAAAAGCCGAGACGCAATGCCTCGGCTTTTATGTTATTTGAGATGTCTTGAACGCTGTTGGTTATCATCAAAAACCTTGAATTCATAGCCCTGCTCCTTGAGCCATTCTACACTCTGCGGAAGAGCTGTTTTCAGTTTATCAATACTCTTTAGTGAATCGTGAAAAGTAATGATACTACCATTGCGGGTGTAGTTCTTGATGTTATTGAACACATCGTCGGCAGTAAGCAACTTAGAGTAATCACGAGTCACGAGGTCCCACATTATAATAGTGTACTTCTTGCGAAGTGTCAGGTATTGTGGGTGAGTCATCCAGCCGTGAGGTGGACGGAAGAGGTTGGAATGAATCAAATCATTAGCCTCAATCACATTCTTCATGTATTCGTTATGAGGATGGCGCAATCCGCCAATATGGTTGAATGTGTGGTTACCTACCTGATGACCATGCGAACGGATTAGTTCGAACAGTTCTGGGTACTTGCGCACATTATCGCCCACCATGAAGAATGTTGCTTTCACATCATAACGGTCGAGAGTTTCAATCAACCAAGGTGTGGACTGGGGAATAGGACCATCGTCAAAGGTCAGATAGACTGCCTTCTCCGATGGGTCCATTCGCCATATCGCACTGGGATATAACCAGCGTAACCATTTGCTTGGTTGTTCTATTATCATCGTTTACTAAAGTTGAACGCCAGCAGCATTACACTTGTTCATAAACGCACCGTAGAGACTGTTGAGAACATTATCAAGATGGTTGTAATCCTTAGAGTAATTAGAACCAAGTTTCTTGTAAGTATCCTGGATATTTGCAAGGATAGATAAGTTCTGGTAACAATCGTAGTACGAACCTGAGAAGCGACTGTTCGAGAGAGAGAGATACCAATCAATGTATTCAGCCGACTTCTTTTCAAGTTGTCTTGCAATTTCTACAGCCTTGTCAGCCTTACCGCAAGCGATGTAAGCGTTGATGATTTCAAGCGAACCACTTGCTGCATCGTGAGGAATATTGTATGATGGAATTTCTGTCGCACACTTTTCAAGTGCCTTGAGAGCCTTATCCTTCTTACCTTCCTTCACGAGGTTAGAGATGAGGTTAGCAAACCAACGGCGGTGTGTGAAGCACATGCGCTGAGTAGTCTCATCGATGTAGAGGTCTGGTTGCTTGAGATTACCATACTTATACTTATTCATCATGTTGTCATACATCTTGTCTGTATCGACAACAGTCTGCATTGGCTGGTTCTTTGGGAATGTGAATGGTGAGATTCGCCATGCAATACCCTCCTGAATGAAGTGGTAGTAGAGGTTGCCATAGTTGCTTGCACCTACAGTAGTTGACATGTAGATAGGACGAGAGAAGTTGCTCTGAGCGAGCATTTCGAGCATCATCATGAAGCTCTTGCTCACGCGTCCCTGACCAGCAAGGCTGATGACCATCTTATCAGGAATAGAATCGTTAGGAATCATCATGCCCGACTTGCGAACTGCTTCCTTATCAACCTTGATGTAGAGAGTGTCGCTTGGGAGACAAGAAGGCAAGTCCTTAGCCATCGAGAGGAGGTCCTCAGGAAGAGTCTCTGGATAGTTATGGAGCACGAACTTCTGAATAGCGTTCTTGAGTTCGAATGGCTCATCACCCCAAAGCATGTGTGCAGTAGTAGAATCCTGCTCATATACCTGAAGAATGAGGTCGCGCATCTTTATACCCTGAGTAACATCTGGATTGACATCAGTCATCTCGTTAGTACCAGAAGTGTACTGGAGGCGGTTCCAACTGATTGGAAGTGGGCTCGACTGACCTTCACCCTCAAATGCAGGACGCTTCATCTGGTCGATGTACCAGTCTGTCTGGAGATAAGAAAGGTTACATACACGAACATCTGTACGCTTGCCTTCTGTATCTTCATTGTACCAAAGAGGGAATGTATCGTTATCACCATTAGTATAGATGACACCATCGTGAGGAATTGTCTCAAGATAGTTGAGACCGAAATCACGACATACATAGCGGTCCGAACGGTCGTGGTCGTCCCAAGTCTGGCTAACCATCTGGAGAGGAACAGCGATAGCAGGAATAAGAGCAATAGCAGATGCAGCAACAGTAACCATGCGCTTCTGAGCACCCTTGCCCATTACATTGCTCAACCACTCTGCGATTGCAGCAATACCGAGACCACACCAGATAGAGAACGCATAGAACGAACCAGCATAAGCATAGTCACGCTCACGAGGCTGCTGTGGAGTCTGGTTGAGGTATAGCACGATGGCAATACCTGTCATGAAGAACAAGAAGAAGACAACCCAGAACTGCTGAATGCTCTTCTTGTCGCGGAATGCCTGCCAGAAGAATCCAAGGAGACCGAGGATGAGTGGAAGACAATAGAACACATTGTGTCCCTTGTTCTCACGAAGTTCAGAAGGAAGCTTGCTCTGGTCACCAAGACGAGGGTTGTCGAGGAATGAAATACCAGTAACCCAGTTGCCATGCTCAAGTTCACCATTACTCTGAATATCGTTCTGGCGACCTGCAAAGTTCCACATGAAGTAGCGCCAGTACATGAAGTTCATCTGATAAGAAAGGAAGAAACGGATGTTATCTGCCTGAGTAGGGATGGTAACTTCACGAGAACCATTGCCTGGGATATTGTAAGTGACTGTCTTTCCATCAACACCACCAAGCCACTGTTCGTATGCTCTCTTGTGTCCTTCATCGTAGATACGAGGGAAGAGCTGACACTGATTGAATGGATAAACGAGAGAAATCTTCTCACGAACCATGCGGTAACTATCCTTCTCATCAGCAGAAGCCTTATCCTTACGCTGATAAACCTTACCACCCTTCTTGGTGTTGTAAACAAGGTCACCATTTCCGTTCTCTACAATCTCTGGCTGAGAGTTGTATGTCTGTCCGAAGAAGAGAGGACGGTCGCCATACTGCTCACGAGAGAGGTATTCGCCGAGTGTGAAGATATCCTCTGGAGAGTTCTGGTCCATCATTGGGTTGGCTGTAGAGCGAACCACGATAACAGCGTATGAACTATAACCGATGACAATCATTGTCATACAGAGCAACGCTGTGTTGAGGATGCGTGGAGACAGATTCTTCATTGTGAAGAGAACACCACCAATGACAGCAAGAATCACTACACCCGAGATGCCAGCAGTCCATCCATGATCATAGAAAGGAATACCGAGAAGTGCAATGGAGAGGAGGAACGAGATGTTCATTCTTGTCTTGTTCTTAGACTGAGTAGTCTCGTAGAGAGCCCAAATGAGAGCTGCCGCAAGGATGGCAATATAAACATAAAGACCTGTGTTGAACGACATTCCCATTGTGTTCACGAAGAACAACTCAAACCATCCACCAACCTTAACGATACCAGGAACAACACCGTAAAGCACTGCAGCTACGATGATTGCAGAAACGCAAAGCACGATGAGCGAACCCTTTGCTGTAGCATTCTTCGACTTCTTGTAGTAATATACAAGCACGATGGCTGGAATACAGAGGAGGTTCAAGAGATGGACACCAATGCTGAGACCTACGAGGTAAGCAATGAACACGAGCCACTTGTCTGAATGTGGTTTGTCTGCATTGTCCTCCCACTTGAGGATGAGCCAGAACACTAATGCTGTGAAGAAGCTTGAGAAAGCGTAAACCTCACCTTCAACTGCTGAGAACCAGAATGTGTCAGACCAAGTATAGATGAGACCACCTGCGATACCAGAACCCATACAAGCAATAGTCTGGGCAAGTGTTGGTTCTTCACCATTCTGGCAGAAAAGTGCCTTAGCCAAGTGAGTGATGCTCCAGAAGAGGAAGAGAATACATCCTGCGCTGAGAAGAGCATTCATGAGGTTAATCATCTTGGCAATCTGGCTTGCATCACTGGCAAACTGACTGAAGAAGTTGCCAAAGAGCATGAAGAAAGGTGCGCCAGGTGGGTGTCCTACCTCCAGCTTTGCAGCTGTGGTAATGAATTCAGGACAATCCCAGAAGCTTGCTGTTGGCTCTATTGTCGAGCAATAGGTGAAAGCAGCAACAGCAAAAACAATCCAACCAATGAGGTTGTTTGCAAATTTGTAGGTTTTCATCCGATTAATAAAATTTTTATGTTAATTTAGTATTTTCGATACACAACAAAAACTCCCTGGCATCCTCCCCGCTGAGGGGGAGGATTGGGGAGGAAGTGATATTTCGAGCCGCAAATATACAATTTTTTTCTGTCTTAAAGACAGATTTTACAAATCTTCACACAGATTTATCTCTTTTTCTTTGATTTAGCCTTCTTAACCTTGCCTTTCTTCTGCAAAGGACTACCTTTTTTGTTCGAAGACTTGTCTTCGATGATGAAAGACTTATAGAATGGTTCTGGCTGAATCTTCTCCTCTACGAGTTTCTTCACAAACTCGAAGTCAAGAGTCTTGCGAGCAAGGTCAGCCCTTACGACCTTGATGCGGATAGTGTCGCCAAGAGTGAACTTATGATGAGTCTTTCGACCAACAAGACAGAAGTTGCGGTCGTCGTAGTCGAATGCTTCTTCACCAAGCAAACGAACAGGGATAAGACCTTCGCAACGGTTCTCGATGATTTCAGCATAAAGACCAAACTCAGTCACACCACTTATCTTTGCATCAAACTCTTCTCCTATCTTGTCCTTCATGAACTCAACCTGCTTGTACTTGATGCTTGCACGTTCAGCAGCAGCAGCCAACTGCTCCATCGCACTACTATGTTCGCAGAGAGCCTCGTACTTCTTCTGAGAAGCACTCTCACCACCCTCTTCATACTTAGTCAACAGCCTGTGTACCATTGTGTCAGGGTAACGGCGGATAGGACTGGTGAAGTGAGTGTAATAGTCGAATGCAAGACCATAGTGACCAATGTTGACAGTAGAGTAACGAGCCTTCTGCATTGCTCTCAAGCTGACACTCTCCACAAGACTTTCCATTGGTTTGCCCTTACTACCTTCGAGCAACCTATTAAGACTATCAGCCACCTCAGTCTTGGTACCAGTGGTACGGAGTATGAATCCGAATCGTGCAGCCATAGCAGCAAGATTCTCGAGTTTAGTAGGGTCTGGAAGGTCGTGAATACGATAAGGCAGAGTCTTAGTCTTACCATTCTTCTTATCCTTACCAATATGTTCAGCCACCGTGCGGTTGGCAAGAAGCATATACTCCTCAACGAGTTTATTGGCATCCTTAGCCTGCTTGAAATATACACTGATAGGTTTGCCAGTCTCGTCTATTTCAAAACGAACCTCCTCGCGGTCGAAACTGATAGCACCCGACTTAAATCTCTTGTCTCTCAAAGTCTTGGCAAGCTTGTTGAGCATGATGAGTTCATCTGCAAATGTCTCAGCATCAGGCTGAACAGTGTCGGCAGTCACCTCCTGTGCAGGGGTTGGTTCTGTTGGTCGTGCCTTACCCTGGCGAATGAGTTCGCACTCAGTTGCCTCGTTGTGTGCTTCGAGCAATGCCTGAACCTCTTCGTATGTGAAACGACGGTTACTATTGATGACCGTGTGACGAATACGATAATTAAGTATCTCGGCATCCTCGTTGAGTTCGAAGATTACAGAGTAACAAAGCTTCTCCTCATTAGGACGGAGCGAACATATATAGTTACACAAACGCTCTGGAAGCATAGGTATGGTTCTATCCACAAGATAGATAGAAGTGGCACGATTCTCAGCCTCCTCATTGATGATGGAACCTTCTTTTACATAATGACTTACATCTGCAATATGTACACCTATCTCCCACACACCATCACGCATCTTCTTGATAGAGATAGCATCGTCGAAGTCCTTAGCATCACGAGGGTCGATAGTGAATGTGGGCGTATCGCGGAAGTCCTCACGCTTTGCAATCTCCTCTGGAGTAATGCCAGGTTCGAGTTTCTCAGCAGCATCAATCACCCTCTGTGGATAGCGATAAGGAAGGTCGAACTCAGCAAGGATAGCATGCATCTCAGTATTGTTGTCGCCAGCATCACCGAGAATGTCAATCACCTCACCAATAGGGTTGCGAGCCTTCTCTGGCCAATCGACAATGCGTACCAAAGCCTTCTGACCATTCTTTCCGCCCTTGAGCTTATCTTCAGGGATAAGAATGTCGTGAGGGAGCATACCGCTTTGGCTCACAAGAAAAGCAACACTGTGCTGAACCTGCAGAGTACCAATCCAAGGTTTCTGGTTGCGCTCCACAATCTCAACAATCTGTCCTCTCAACTTATTGCTACCACGACGCTTAGCCAAAAGGCTCACCTTCACCTTATCACCAGGAAGGGCGTGCATGGTCTGCTCGTCGTAAACAGCCACACCTACTCCATCTTCTGTATCCACGAAGTTGCGACCACCACTTGTGCGAGTGAAAGTTCCGATTGTCATTGATGGCTGTCCGTTGAAGAAGAACTCGCCTTCATCATTGCGAGCTATGAAGTTCTCATCGAGAAGTTCATTCAGCACATCCACACACAACATCCTAACAGGATGCGAGGAAAGGTTCAAGAGGCGGAAGAACCTCTTCAAATCATAGACCTCACCAGGGTTAGATATGAGATATTCTTGTACCTGTTTTCTCAGGTCCTTCTTATTGATATTAGACTTCGTAAGTCCTGTTTTTTTACTTTTTGCCATACTAATTAGATTTAAAATGTGCACTAAATTACTTCTTTTTATTGAAATAATGTATTACAACTCCGTTAAATTGTTGAAAAATGAACGAAAATGACTAACTTTGCCACCAAAATAAACGAATTATGAACATACTGATAACAGGTGCAAGTGGTTTTATCGGTAGTTTCCTCTGCGAAGCATCACTAAAGCGCCACCATACAGTTTGGGCAGGAATGCGTACCCACAGCAACAGGAAATGGCTACAAAACGAGTGGCTAAACTTCGTGACACTCGACATGACCACACCCGAAACTCTTGTCCAGCAACTTGCTTCGTTCAAGCAAAAGAACGGCAAATGGGACATCATCATCCATGCAGGTGGTGCAACCAAATGTGTTCATAAGGAGGACTTCGAAAAGAACAATTTCATCTGTACAAAGAACCTCGTTGATGCCTTGATAGAACTCGACATGGTTCCTTCTCAGTTCATATATCTCAGCAGTCTGAGTGTGCTTGGTGCTATTCGTGAGGAGCAGACAGGCGATGGTCCTTACTACTCACCTATGCTCAACGATGACACTCCACAACCCAACACGGAGTACGGAAAGAGTAAACTGAAGAGCGAGGAATACCTCAAGAGCCTCATCAGCACCTCTACCGATGATGTTCCACAAAAGGGACTGAATGGACTGACCATCTTCCGACCAACAGGCGTTTATGGTCCTCGCGAAAAGGACTACTACATCATGGCAAAGTCCATCAATAACCACTACGATTTTGCTGTTGGATATAAGCCACAGGAAATAACCTTCGTGTATGTTGCCGACCTCGTTGAAGCCATTATGTCTGCCATAGGAAATGAGAAAGCCAACGGAAAGACATACGCTGTAAGTGATGGTTGCGTATATAATAGTCGTGCTTTTTCCGACTTGATACAAAATGAGTTAGGCAAGAAGTGGGTGCTCCACCTGACAGCACCACTGTTTGTGCTGAAGGCTATATGTAAGGTGTCAGACTTCTGGTCGAAACTTACCGGCAAGGTAAGTGCTCTCAACAATGACAAATATAACATTCTGAGCCAGCGAAACTGGCAGTGCGACATAACTCCCCTGAAGGATGACCTCGGTTTTGAACCTCAATGGAAACTGGAACGAGGGGTGAAAGAAACAATTAAATGGTACAAAGATAATAAATGGTTATAAAAGATTTATTCAAGGAAGATATAAAGGTAAAAGGATTCACAATCGTTGATGTAGTGACATTATGCTACATGGCATTCACCACAGGCATAATATGTTACTATGGTCCATCGATGGAACACTTCACCGAGATGCTCCTCACTCGCGGAGGAGTCATGGTTGCTATCGGACTGTTGTTTGCACTCCGATGGAAGTTTCCATGCCAATTCGCTAAGATGTTCAGCGATGTGTGCATCATGTGTGCCCTTGTGTTCTGGTATCAGGAGGTGTATTACTTCAGCAGTCAGTTGCCTTACAAGGACCATATCTTTGCTGCTATGGACTGGAAACTGTTTGGATGCCAGCCGTCGATAGAGTTCTGTGAACATGTCACAAGCACATTCTGGTACGAGGCATTCAACTGCGGATACTACAGTTACTACTACATGATGCTCGTGACAGTCTTCTTCATCGGACTGTTCCGCTATAAGGATTTGGACAAGGCTGAGTTCATCTATCTCACATCGTTCTTCCTTTACTACATTATTTATGAGTTCCTCCCTGTTGCAGGACCATACTACTATTTCCATGCAATAGGAATAGAGGCAGCCAATTCGGGTGTGTATCCCGACCTTGGACATTTCTTCCAGACAAACCACGACATGATGCACGCAGAGATACGAGGCATATTCTCACAGTTAGTTCACGATACTCAAGAGTTTGGTGAACTGCCTGCAGCAGCCTTCCCAAGTAGCCACTGCGGTATGACAACCGTTTGCATGATTCTCGCATGGAAGACACGCAATCGCTGGCTCTTCTGGCTTATGATGCCACTTGCCATACTGCTCTGTCTCGCAACGGTTTACATCCGTGCCCACTATCTTGTTGACAGCATCGCAGGCATAGCATTTGCCTTCTTCTTCTACTACCTCACATCATGGCTCTATGACAAACTAAGGGGCAAAAATCATAACTTATAATTTATAACTTATAACTAAAACAATGTCCATAACATATCCATCACCTATATTCGGACCTATTCATAGTCGCAGACTTGGAGTTTCGCTCGGCATCAACCTTCTGCCTTCAGATGGCAAGTGTTGTTCGTTTGACTGCATCTATTGTGAATGCGGACTAAACAAGGACTATATCCCTAAGCAGAAGATGCCTACACGCGAGGCAGTTAGGGAGGCTCTCGAAGCACAACTCATCAAGATGCAGAACGAAGGACCTACTCCCGATGTCTTCACCTTCGCAGGCAATGGAGAACCAACCCTTCATCCACAGTTTCCAGATATAATCTGCGACACACTTGCCCTGCGTGACAAGTATTTCCCTAACGCAAAGGTCAGCGTACTCACCAACGCCACCCAGATACTGCGCGACCCTGTGTTTGATGCTCTCTGCAAGGTGGACAACAACATCTGCAAACTCGACACCATATCGCCCGAATACATCGCACTCATCGACCAGCCAAACAAAGGCTACGATGTAAATCGCATCATAGAACGCCTCATCCAGTTTGGCAATCGATGCATCATCCAGACCATGTTCATGAATGGCGAGTACGAAGGCAAGAGTGTTTGCAACATTACCGACCAGTTCGTCTCTCCTTGGCTCGACACCATCAAAGCCATCTCTCCTCGCGAAGTGATGATCTACACCATCGACCGCGACACTCCAGTCGAAGGACTTGAGAAAGCCACCCACGACCAACTCGACTCCATCGCCGACCGAGTGCGCAACTTAGGCATTGAGTGCAAGGTGGCATATTAAAAAACGTCGAAATTTTTTATTTTATCATACACTACATACATCCTTGTATGATTAGATTTTGGCATGAATGAACTCTATGAATTCATTCTTTTCCTCCTTGGTACTGACCTTTGCTGTGAACATCTGCTGACCCATAGCACCAGACAGAATCTCAGGCATACGCTCGCACATCACAAGGATGTCCCCATATCGCTCACGAACCTCCTCAACAGAATGTTTGTAGGTATAGATGTCGCGTCGTGAAGCAAAAACACAATAGTATTCATCAGCCCAAGCTCGTGAGAGAGCATTGTGAGCATTATGACTGAGAGTGGAAGCTATGCGCGACTTGTCGTAAGCAACCATATCTGCCCATATCTTATAGACATCTGTGCTATGAGCATAGTTTATCATGTCAGGTGTATAACCTCCTGCCGGACGCATATTCACCTCAAGAGCCACAAAGTCGCCTACACCTCCAAGTGCTCCCCTATCCTTGTCAAGACGGAAGAACTCAAGATGTACGAAGCGGCTCTTCACACCAAATGCCTTGACTGTCTTTCTGCCAATAATCTTTAGGGACTCCGGCATTTCCTTTGCCACATAATAGGAGAGGTCCAACTGTTTGTTGACAATATCCATGATGCTTGGTGGCCACACCGTCATAGACTCAAACAAAGGATTGCCTTTAGAATCAACAATGGCATCATACGAACATATATCACCAGTGATAAACTCCTCTATCACATAGTTGTTGATGTCTGGAACAGTATTGAAGAATTCTTGGAGTTCGTATTCATCATGAATCTTGTGTGTGCCACCTGCACCTACACCTACATCTGGTTTTCCGATAAGCGGAAAACCTACCTCCTCAGCAAAATCCTCAGCAACAATTAGTCCTTTAGAGCACTGCACCTGGCGTGCTGTAGGAATACCTCCTTCAATGTATATCTTCTTCATCTCAGACTTCTCCTTGATGAAAGAGATGCGGTCGCTCTGAATGCCTGTAGTGACATTGAAATCAGTACGCAGACGGGCATCTTGCTCAAGCCAGTATTCATTGTTGGACTCTATCCAGTCTATCTTGCCATATTTATATGAGAGGAATGCAACAGCCTTGAACATCTGCTGATAGTCTTCCATATTATCAACACGATAGTATTCAGTTAACGACTCTTTCAGTTCGTTACTGAGGCTCTCGTATGGAGCATCAGCAATGCCAAGCACATTGACACCATTCTGCTTTAGGCGATTGCAGAACTGCCAGTAGGTATGAGGAAATTGTGGTGATATAAATATGAAGTTCATTGTTTTGATGGTTTTGTCGATTGATTGTTTAGTCTTTTTAGTTGTTTAGTTTCCTTTTCCTCCCCTTAAGGGGAGGGGGCTTTACGCAGCTATCTTTATCTGCTTGCAGAACAGATTATCGAAGAAATAAACAGCCTGCTTACGCCACCATTCAAAACTATGGCTCACATCCTCGCCCCATACATCCACCCATACAGGGATATTCTTCTCCGCAAGGAGATGTCCAAGTGCCTGAGTTGATGCAAGAGTAACACGCTCATAGTCGCCCTGTCCACAGCAAAGTATAATCTGCTTCTGGCGATACTGCTCATTCAACAGATGTGGGTCATTCTGATTAGGCAAGAAGTGGAGTGGAGAATTACGATATATGAGCGACGATGCCTCATCAAGATCTGTTGCCCACGACTGCTTGCCTCCATAGTTATCTACGAGACTGCAATGTGGCAGTCCTGAATTCTCAAAACCAGGGAAGAAATAATCAGCATGAAACAATCCGCTGAGTGACAACAGAGCATCAAAGAGGTCAGGGCGACGAAAGAAAACATTTCCAGCATGGTACCCACCCATTGAGCATCCAGTTACCACCAGTCGCTCACCATTGTTTACAGCAGGAATGAGTTCATCAACGATGTAATGGAACCAACGCTCGTGAAGTTCTATTAGATTTTTATAACTATGGTCTCTATCGAGGTTGTCATCCACAACACTCCATGTCTCACGGTCTATGCTATCGCAACAGATAAGATGAAACAAACCAGCATCTATCATAGGACTCAACACCTCAACCATACCATTGTCCTCCCACTCGTAGAAACGCTGGTCCTGACTTGGGAATACCAATACTCCACGACCTTCATTGCCGTATGTCTTATATTCCACCTCACGCTGGAGATTCTGGCTATATGTCTTATAATACTTTATTTCCATACTATATCTATGTGCGAATTATCTGTTACTTTGTTTAATTTCGGTGCAAAGTTACCACCAAAAGATAGAAGCACCAAGAAGAACGGCAAACAAAGAAAAATAATCTATTACGACACAATACGGTAGAATAATATTTCAAACAACAGACTTTTTACCCACAAAAACAGAATGCCAATTCAAACACATAAGCAAGAGTTGATATGTCCGTGCAGTCGGACTTCCTTGTCCGTCTGCACGGACAGAGGGAATTGTGCCTATATAATGTAACAGAGAAATAAACGCAGAAAAAAAACGATTTTACGCAAGAACACTCAACACTCTACCAATTCATCATTAATTAACTGATTCTTAACGCATAAACACAGGTAGAGTGTTGTC
The DNA here is from genome assembly GCA_937893145.1 of uncultured Prevotellaceae bacterium. GTDB lineage: Bacteria > Bacteroidota > Bacteroidia > Bacteroidales > Bacteroidaceae > Minthosoma. The sequence goes on from CALBJW010000134.1 coordinate 25,184, forward strand.
CAAACATTCGACCATCATTCTACCAACACTCTACCTCTTCGATATAGGCAAATTTTATGACATACATCCCATCATAGGATACTGGTAGAATGTTGGTAGAGTGTTGGTAGAGTGTTTGAGCAACACTCTACCAACACTTTCACCCTATACATCAAGCACTTACAACCATTTTGGTAGAATGTTGGGTATTTGTGCATGCTATCCTTTTTTCCCGTATCCAACAGTATCTTCGGCTACCATAGTAGTGTGTTCACAAACATCATCCAAAGAATAGGAACAAAGCATCTACTACTGATTATTTCCTAAATAATGCAGACTCTCCACCTCTTTCACAAAGGACAGAGGTGGAGAGTTATGCTGTAGTTTATCAATCAGTTTTGCAGTTATTCAAAAGATGTATGTAGTGTATGATAAAATAAAAAATTTCGACGTTTTTCTTGATAAAATTGTGGGTTAGAAAAAGCGATTATGCTACCCAACCATATCCTTGAATTGCCATATCTACAAAATGGTTCATCAGAAGATTAGTCTTATCGTTGAATGCTACACGGTCGTAACTCTCAGGAAGGTCGGTATTGAGAGATAACTGAATAAGGGTAAACACCTTTTTACGAGGTTGTTCATCTTTATACCAATCGACAACCATAACATTGTCCTTTTCCTCTATCAACTTCTTATACAGGTTCTTGGCAGCAAGAATAACCTTCTGTTCTTCTGCATTACTCAATTTCCTATCTTGACAAAGCAAGTCATAGATTTCGAGTTCTTCTTCTTCAAGGTCCATTTCTGTAGAACGCCCTTGTTCACGCTTCATTTCTTCAACGAGCTGCAAGAGCCTCTCATAATAATCTTCATTTTCAGTACCACCAGCATTGTAACGATCGATGATATTCTTATATCTTTGTGAGAAAGCCACACGAGTGCAGTTCTTATTGATAAGTTGTTCCAATGTCTTTTCTATAAACTCACGCAGATTATCAATTTCCAAAGCCTTGTAAGGAGTAGAATTAATCTCTTTGCGCAATGCCTCCACATCAAGTTTGCTAAGGTCAATAACCTTGCCTTGGTGTATTCCAAAAGTCGCTTGAGTGTCTGTTTTCTCAGCACTCACACTCTGGTCAAGAGTCTCTGCCATTTTAGCCTTGGCTCTATTCAACTTTTCATCATCAATCTGATTGCAGAATAAGCCATTAAGATAGCTAATAGGTGCAAACTTTTCGTTATGCCAACCGCGCTCAAATATTTCAGGTTTGCTGGCATCATAAAGATTCATCAACAAATTGCTGAGTACCTTGAAACGGTCTTTCCACTCGTCCTTTTCAAGAATCTTCATGTATGCTTCTCGAAGCAAGTCAAGTTGGTCCAGAGTATTGCTTTCGGCAATTATCTTTTCAATGCTTATACCAAGTTGTAGAAGGAATGCCTCACATTCCATTATGCATTCATCAATGTTCAGAATCAGTGCCTCAATATCCTTTGCTGGATATTCAGCATTGTCATCGTTGGCTGCATAATCACTCAAAGCCTGTCGCATATACTTGAATACATTGACATAATCAACTACTATACCGCAGTTCTTGCCTGGAAATACTCGGTTGGCACGAGCAATAGCCTGCATCAAAGTATGTCCCTTCATAGGCTTGTCAAGATAAAGGGTTGACATAGAAGGTACATCAAATCCAGTAAGCCACATAGCACAAACGAATACAAGGCACAGCGAATCATCCTTATCTTTGAATCGTCCTTCTATGTCCTTACCATCAGCGGTAATCTCATTCATCTTCTTGCGATGCAGAGTGATATCAAGTCCCTGCGCTTGGAACTTTTCAAGTTCTTCAGCATCTTCACTGATTACGACCGCCATCTCAACCTTATTCATATAGTTGAGCTGTTCGGTCAGTTTATCTCGTTCTTCTTTAGTCTTGGCATTATTACGCTCTTTCACGAGAGCCTTCTTTTCCTCTGCCCAATACTTCTGCACTTTGTCATACATCTTGACAGTAGTGTACTTATCCACACTCACCACCATTCCCTTGCCAAGGAAACCTCGTCGAGGAAAATGATGTGCAATGTCTTGTGCAATCTTATCAAGACGCTCATCACGCTTGATAACCTCAAGAATGCGTGAAGAAGAATTTTCCAGCAATTCTTTTTCCCTATCATTAAGGTTTTCATCCTCCACAATCTGGTCTATATCCGTATCGAGCCAATCGTTGGTAAGTCCAACTTCAGGCACTCTTCGACTATAAAACAATGGAACTGTCGAACCATCTTCAATAGCCTGAGCAAAGTTGTATTCACTCACATAGTCTCCAAACCACTGATTTGTGAGTCGCTTACTTCCAAGCAATGGGGTACCTGTAAAAGCAATATAATTGGCATTAGGCAGACCTGTATGCATATTTTCTGCCAACTGCTTGTACTGAGTGCGATGTGCTTCATCAACAAGAACAAAGATATCATTGCGTTCTGAGAGTATAGGATACTTCTTTGTCTTGTCATACTGGAACTTATGTATCAGTGTGAATACCATAGGTTTGTTGCTACTCAGGAACTCACGCAGTTGAACAGCATTCTTTGGTTGACACTCTTCCTTGTCGCCAATAACTTCTGCTCTCACAAAAGTCTTGTGTATCTGGGAGTCAAGGTCCTCTCGGTCGGTAATGATAAGGAAAGTGAAGTTGCCATGCAGTTTGCGTTTCACCTTCCTGACAAACATCACCATCGAATAGCTTTTGCCCGAACCTTGCGTGTGCCAAAATACACCAAGTTTACCATTCAGTTCTTCTCGCTTACCAACGCTCTGCATCAAATTGTTGACACCAAGATACTGGTGGTTCTTTGCAATAATCTTCTTTTGCTTATTGTCAAAGAAGATAAAGTTTTCTATGTAATCCAGTAAACGCTCCTTGCGGAAAAGACCATCAATGAGGTTTGTGATAGAGAGACCGTGCTCTGCTATCTGCTCACGATCCAGTTTTTCCTTTTCATCGTCAACACGAAGCCATTCAAAGAAGAACTCATATCTTGCATTCCATGCACCCAACTTTGTCTGCAAACCATTGCTGAGTACGCAGATTTGATTCAAAGCAAAGATATTTGGTATGTCTTGACGATAAGACACAAGGTTCTTGTTGTACGATTCCTCTACCTTTACCGTAGAGTTTTTCAGTTCAATGAATACTACAGGCAAACCATTGACAAACAACAGCACATCAGGACGGCGATAGCGGAAATGTCCCTTTATCCACATTTGGTTAACGCAATGGAAGTCGTTGTTCTCCACATTGTCAAAGTCGATTAACTTCACAATATCGAAGTCCTCACGATGCTGGTTGCGTGTCTTCACCTTTATTCCGTTGCGAATCTGATTGTAAAACTTATAGTTTGTATCGACCATATCCGTACCAGTATAGTCTTTTCGGAAGTCACGAACGATACTTGCAAGCGTTTCTGGGTCTATCTGCGGATTGATACGCTTCAAGGCATTGAAGAATATCTTTGGCAAAATACACTCCTTGACATTATCACGACCTGTCATCGTAACATCATCTTGTGCAGCAACGCTTGGGTCACACTCTATTCGTTTCCAACCATACTCTGGTAGAGAAAGGCGGTTACAAATCGCTTGTTCTATATTGTCTTCGCTTATGAATGATTTCATAGTCCTAAGGTATTTTATGGTTTTACTTCGAGTTTGCCAGACATGAGGCGTGGGAGAAGAAGGTCACGCTGGCGGATGAGGAGTTGGTTTTGTTCTTGAAGATTCTTTATCTCATTGTGCAGCTTTTTCAATTGTTCATTCGCCTTAATAACCAAAGATTCTTCTGGAATAATTAATCTTATTCTGTTGATGTCCTTTGGGTAAACATGAGGTTGAGCCGCTCCCCTCTGGAAATTGTTAATTACGACCCTCATATTATTGAGCATCTCATATACATAATAAATGTATTTGGTGGTTTGAGAATCAACAAACGAACAATCTGCTGCCCATATGTCTGAGTAGTGGAAACTGATATAGCCAGCATTTGCTCCAGAAGAACTCATAGTAACTGATACACCTTTTACATTTGCTTTGTTGTGGTAACCTGAAGGTGTAATACCTGCCGAAATAACAGGAACATTTCCCTCAGACATTTCATCTGAGGTTATATTTTTTCCTCGTTTGAACTCACAAATATCTTTCAAAGTACCTTTCTTCCAATTCTTTGGTACGCCTTTTTCCATTTCCACATTCTCATGTCCAGGGAAGCGGAAACGAACGAACCATTCTTTGTATAGGTTCTCTGCCATCTGCTCTAATAGACGGATACGCTTGGTGTTGTTCTCTATTAGGGTGTCGTAGGTTGAAAGGATGGAGGCTATCTTTTGTTGGAAGGGAAGAGATGGAAGGTTTATTACTATTTTATTAAGATTGGCTTGGCTCAACTTAGGCTGTGCAGAACCTGTAACATACCCTGCAATATCTAAACTATTCAAAAGATAACATATGTATTGCATATCTGAATGTTCGTTATTCCTAACAATGTGAGCGTGGTTATTAACCCAAAATCTTCCTGTTGCGATTTGTGCTATTGGTTCATTGCGTGAAGACAAGTTCTCACCATCCTCTGCTATTAAAAGGTATTCTCCGTCACAACGATATTCTGCAACATAGTCAATAATCCCTTGTGCACCATATATGGGTACTCTCCTTTGAAGGACTCTCGTTGCATAGATGATAGAGGCTTACGCAATCTGTCATAGTTGACAAGCACCTCTCCAAGATGGTATTTAGTTTTTTTCATACTCACCCCTCCTTACCCAAACAATTCCTTCAAATTCTTCTCAATCTCACTCTCCAAAGCCTTTGCCTCATTAGAAAGTGAACTGAACTCACTATTGAGCGACAGCATCTCTGCACGAAACTCCTCTTCTGTCATTCCATCATCCTCAATAACTACACCTACATAGCGACCTGCATTGAGACTATAATCATTGTCAACGATGCCATCTTCACCATCAAGTTTAGCAACCTTACATAGACCTATTACATCTTGATACTTGCCATCAGGCCAACGCTCAAGGAGCCAATCAACTTCACTCTGTTTACCTTCTGCCTTGTACTCATTCACCAATGCCCAGAAAGCATCAGAGTCACCTTCGTAGAGTCGGCTGATGATACCAAGATTCTTTATCTGCTCTTCTGTGAATTTTCGGTGTGCTCTATCTACCTGTGTAAAGATATTTCGAGCATCAATAAAGAGAATTTCATCGCGATTCGTTCTCTGCTTATTAAAGAACCAAAGAGTAGCAGGGAGCGTAACGGTAGAGAACATATTGCTTGGGAGTGTCACCATCTGACTGATGATGCCATCCTCTATCATCTTTTTGCGTATCTCCAACTCGGAGCCACCAGCATCACTTGCAGAGTTCGCCATTACAAGTGCTGCTTTTCCATTGTCGTTAAGGGCTGTAGCGAAGTAACCAATCCACAAGTAGTTAGCATTAGGTACGGTTTCCTTCTTGTCCGATGCCTTCTTTGTTGACTTTGTCTTGTTGCGAGGCACACCGTATGTATTGAAACGGGCATCGTCAACAACTTTATCTACAACTACCTCATCAACATTAAATGGAGGATTTGCCATCACATAGTCAAACTGACCGAACGCATTGTAAGGGTCGCTATAGAATGAATTTGCCTCTGTTATCTCACCACGAATATTGTTAAGCAAAAGGTTCATCTTTGCCAACTTTACTGTGTCTGGTTCTTTCTCCACACCATAACAACGGAAATGCATCATTTCATCATTTGTTGCATTATGACGATGCATATATCGAGCCGCCTGCACAAACATACCTCCAGAACCACAAGCAGGGTCAAGAAATTTCTTGTCGCCAGTAGTTGGCTGAAGAACTTCTACCATATACTGAACAACACTTGCAGGAGTATAGAAGGCTCCACCACCCTGACCTTCTGCAAGAGCAAAGTTGCCAAGGAAGTACTCATATATTTGTCCGAATATATCAATACTAATATCTTCGGGAATATCCTTGAACACACGAACGATACGACTCAAAAGTTCTGGCTCCTCTTCTGGAACTAGCTGACCATACACTTCTTTTGGCAACACACCTTCCATGCGTGGATTCTCTCGTTCGATAGCTTCCATAGCACGCTTTACGAGCAATGCCTTATTTGCATCATCTGGAGCATCGTTTAGGTAGTCAAAGTAGGCACATTCAGGGAGGTAGAAACCACATTTCTCTACCGCTACATCTTTGTATTCCTTCTCCATTCGAGTACCCTTATACTGATTGTACTCAGCCTCAATCTCTTCTTTGTGTTGTTTGAAAAGCACATCCGCATAACGAAGGAAGATTAAACCAAGAATAGGCTGTCCGTACTTGTTGGCAGCCAAGTGAGCACCTGCACGAAGCATATCTGCCGAGTGCCAAAGGTTATCCTTAAGTGTTTTGAGTTCTATGTCTGTCATATAATGATTAGATTTATTTTGCAACTTATAACTATCTAATCAATATATGAATGGCATAGATGTAAGGGGATAAAAGAAGGGCGTGAAATCCTTCTTACGGTATCCCAGGGTACAAGCGTAGGAAAAGATGGACCCCTCAACTGAATAAGAATGATGCTCACGACCCTAACGGATCGCAATCATCAGGTTATCTATATTCAGTTGATTGGCTTTCCTACGGCTTATATACGCCAAAGCCAACCATCATTGCTGTGGTTTCTATCCATCTTTAACTAAGTTTCCTACGCTTGTTTCAAAGGATACCACAATGATAGCCGATGTTGCTATATTTTAATATGTAATTGTTTCTGTTCTTTCTGTTTCGTTTGCCTCCCTGACAAAAATCAGTTCAGCATATAAAGTGTTATTAAGATTACTACTAATTTTATGCGGATTATGTCAAGCAATTGGATTGCTGACATTTCCCGACCTACACCCGACGCCAAACCGAACGCATAAAGCTTGCTTTTTGCTGAGGTGCGAAGGGGGAAGCGGTCATTTTGACCGCAAAAATAAGGATTTTATTTCAAATATCACACATCTTTCATATAATTAGTTTGAAATGATTTCAAAAAAAGAATGTTATCCTTGGAAAAAGGGAATAGCCGGGACGGTTCTTATATCCGTTCCGGCTATTCTTTTCCCGAAAGTACCAATAATCTCATGTCGGGGTGGGATAAGGGGGACAAAATGTCTGAAGGAGACATACACATATCAGGCAATTTAGAAGTTTGCTAAATATTCTTCACGGGCATATCTTCCGTTGAGGTCATTAGTGTCTAAATGAATAACCCCAACAAATTGACGTGTCCAATCATCTAAATCTTCCAATTTTGTCACCTTGTTAGGTAATGCATCGGTTTTCATATCTTCTGCGTCGTGTTGTGCGATAGAAGATAAAAATGTTTGAAGCAAAGTCTCTATATCTGTTCCTTTCTTTTGAGCATATCTTGTTGCACCAAGGTATACGCTTGGAGATACGTTAAAGGATATGTTTGAAGTTGTAATCATAACATTGTAATTTTGACCGCAAATATACGACATTCCCCCCATACCACCAAACTCTTTTCCATTTTTTTAATTTTTGTCCACTATTCCGAATTAAGAACATTGAAAAACTATGCGCAGAAACAAACTCGACCATTCTACTGTGGTTTGTCAATTAGCTTTGTATTTATTCAAAAGGTGTATGTAGTGTATGATAAAAACAAAAAGTAAGTTGTTTTTTGTGTGATTGTTGAGGGTGCAATGTCGATTTTTTGTATATTTGCAGTCGTATAAGATAGGTGTTCAAAATATCATTACATAATAGAACTATGAAGAAACATATTATTACGGCTCTATTGGCATCTGCCTTTATGATGGGTAATGCACAGAGTGTGAAGCAATTCACTACGACGGAAAGGAGTGAATGGAAACAGGTGAAGACTGCTCTCTCGGGTAGGGCTGAGGGAAAGACTGTAGTCACAGTCAAGGACGGAGAACAGGGTGTTCCTTTCCGTGCTTGGGGTACTACATTTAATGAACTGGACTGGGATGCTTTCAATCTACTGTCCCGTACCGAACAAGATGAACTGATGAGAAGGGTTTTTGCTCCTGATGGGGACCTGAAGTTCACTCACGGTCGTGTGTCGATGAATGCTAATGACTATGCTCGTGAGTGGTACTGTTGTGATGAGGTTGATGGCGACTTTGAACTGAAATATTTCAACATCGAACACGATAAACGCAACATCATTCCTCTGGCTCATGCGGCACAGAGGTATCAGCCTGCTTTGCAACTCTTTATGTCGCCTTGGAGTCCTCCATCATGGATGAAGATAAACCACGATTATTGTGTGGTGTCAAGCAAATACAACAAGCAGAGTCCAGACAAGGACTATCTGCTGTATGGTGGTGGTAAGGTGGACGAGAACGAGATGAAACTGCTGGGCGAACGCAATGGTGTGTTTCCTCGTAAACTCGCTACTCAGGACTACTTCATTCAGGATGCTCGTTACCTTCAGTGCTACGCTGATATGTTCTGTCAGTTCATCACTCTGTACAAGGAACAGGGACTCCCTATCACAAAGGTGATGTATCAGAACGAAGCATACAGTTACACTCCTTATCCTGGATGCCCTTGGACAGCAGAAGGAACTATCCGTTTCAATAACGAGTACCTCGCTCCTACCCTTCGCAAGCAGCACCCTGATGTGGAACTATGGTTGGGTACGATCAACACCAATCGCCTTGACTATGTAGAAAAGACTCTCGACGACGAGACTCTCCAGAAGAATATTACCGGTATCGGCACTCAGTGGGAATGTAGAAACAATCTGCCTCAGTTGAGGGAACGCTACCCTAACCTTCGCATCATGATGTCGGAGAGCGAATGTGGAAACGGTTCGATGGACTGGGCTGCAGGCGAACATACTTTCTTCCTTCTCAGCGACAATCTCGGAAATGGTGTGGATGAATACTACAACTGGAACTTCATACTCAAAGACAACGGAATGTCAACTTGGGGATGGACTCAAAACGCACTGGTACAGGTGGATAGCAAGACAAGGAAGCCACGCTACACAGCCGAATATTTTGCTTATAAGCACTTCAGTCACTTCATTTCTCAAGGCGATGAGATGGTGGGATATGCTGGTCGTGAATACTCAAAAACTCCGGTCGTTGTATATAAACATGGAAAGGGCTATGTTGTGGTTGCGGGCAATTTCACAGATTCTGCAAGTAGCCTGAATGTAAAGTTAAAAGGTAAGTACCTTAACATCAATGCAGCACCACATTCGTTCAATACCTATGTCTTTTAAGGGCATAGGTATTTGATTTTTATTTTTTTTGCTCGTTGTTTAAATAAAAACTTGTAACTTTGCAGCGACATTTTATTACGAAACGCTGAAGCTACGAAACGCTGAAGCTACGAAACGCTGAAGCTACGAAACGCTAAAGCTACTTGACAGATTAGAACTCAAACCAAATAAAAAATAACTAAACAATGACACATTCTATTCCTGCGTGGATGCTCATTCCATTCGTGATGCAGTTGTTGTGCATCGCTGTGTTGCCATTGACTAAGGCGGCAGAATGGTGGGAAGAAAATATCCACAAACTGTATGTATCGCTCATCTTGGGCGTACCAGTAGGTGCATGGTTGTGCTTCAACGGTATGTCGCACGAGCTTGAGCACCAGATGATTTACGATTATGTTCCATTCATCCTTCTCTTGATGGCACTCTTTGTAACAACTGGTGGCATCTGCATCAAAGGTGACCTGAAGGCAACACCACTAACAAACACCGTAATTCTTGCCATCGGTTTCGTGTTGGCATCATTCATGGGAACAACAGGTGCAGCCATGCTGCTTATCCGTCTGGTAATCCAGACTATTAGTCAGCGTAAGTACAAGGCACACACCATCCTCTTCTTCATTGCCATCGTGGCTAACTGTGGCGGTCTTCTCACTCCACTTGGCGACCCACCACTCTTCCTCCTCTTCCAGAAAGGTGCTGAGTTCACATGGTTCTTCAGTCTCGTTCCACAGTGGGCTGTAGTAGGAATTCTTCTCCTGAGCATCTACTTCTGTATGGATACATACTACTACAAGAAGGAGCCTATGGAGAATTTGGCTGCTGATAGCGCAGAACAGAAGAAGTTAGTTTTCAGTGGATTGATTAACATCGTATGGTTGCTCTGTGTTATTGCAAGCACTATGTTCATCAACCCTAAGTATATCCCAGCAATGGGTGAGCACGATGCCCCATTCTACCTCAAGCTCTTGCGTGAGTGGGTATTCATCCTCATCATCATAGTTTCGATGTTGACAACAAAGAAGACTGTGCGCACAGCAAACAACTTCTCATGGACTCCAATCCTCGAAGTGGCTTGTGTGTTCTGTGGTATCTTTGCCACTATGACACCAGCACTCATGTTCCTCGGCAACATGAAGGAGAGCATTCAGCAGGTGCTTGCAGAACCTTACCAGTATCTCTACTGCACAGGTGTACTCTCAGCATTCCTCGACAATGCCCCAACAGCTATGGTGTTCAACTCAATGGCACCTGCCACTGTGCTTCCAGGTTTGGCTGATGACGCATTCCTCGGTGCTATCTCAATCGGTGCTGTATTCTTCGGAGCATTGACATATATCGGCAATGGACCTAACTTCATGGTGAAGAGTATCGCTGAACAGAGCGGCATCAGCATGCCTTCATTCTTCGGATATATGTTCAAGTTCTCGCTCATCGTCTGTCTCCCAATATACATTGTGGTGCAGTTGATATTCTTTTAAATAAAATAAAAGACCCACCCCCTACCCCTCCCATTAAAAGGGAGGGGAGTAGATACTGACATAA
>CALBJW010000135.1 GCA_937893145.1 uncultured Prevotellaceae bacterium
TGTTTTTATCCATTTCTTTGGAATTTTTAAGTCAACCATATTTACAAAAAGACACTCCTTATCTTTTTGCCTGTCCGTCCCGACGGACTTCCTCACAATACATATAAATCGTTTTTTGTCGTTTTTAACGCAACACTCTACCAATTAGAGTGTAACACACTGAGTAACAGAAGGAATAAGATGGTAGAATGTTTGTCAAACATTCTACCATCATTCTACCAACACTCTACCATCCAGATTGGCATCAAACCCAAGAATCTCGGTTTCAACCAGAAGTACATTCATGGCATAAGTTGTTATGATGCTATCTCGGTGGTGTCTTCGTAGAAATGAAGTAAAAGAAACTGGTAGAATGATGGTAGAGTGTTGGTAGAATGATGGTAGAGTGTTGAAGCAACACTCTACCAAACCAATAAACTTATAATCAACGATTTAATCGTAAAATGGTAGAGTGTTTGCCATTTTACGATAAAAACCTTACAAAAAGAGAGCGAAGCTGTAGAAAAACGAAGTTTTTCAATTAGAATGTGCTTATTCCACACCAATGACAAACTCAAAGCTATGAGGTTTGTTTCCGTCGATAGTATATTCAGGAAGGGTGCGTCCGCCCCATGTGTCCTTGCCGCCTACACCATGCACTTGGCTGTCGATGTTGATGTTGATGAAGTTGCCTCGTTTGAGTTCGTGAGGATGAGAGACTGGAAGGTCTTCTTCTCCGTAATCCCATACATTGAAGCAGAACTCTTGAGCACCTTTGATGCGGAGGGTATGAATGGTGTTTGACAGGGAGAATGTGCGTGTGTCACATCGGTAGGCATTGTCCTGCGGACGGATGTAGTCGTAGCCAAAGTCGCGGACTGTGGATTTATATCTGCCTATGAGCTGTGAGGACTTGCGGTCAGGATAGTTCTCTATAGGACCACGACCATGCCATTCGATGTTCGTCCAGTCCTTCTGCAAACGCATACGCATACCAAACTTAGGGATGAGCGGGATGTCGGCGGCTGTTGGGGTGTAATCGGCTTTCACACTCACTTCTCCTTTTGCATAGAACACGTATGTGAGTGTGTATTCTGCACCAACTGGTAGTTCGTACTTGAAGGTAAGTGTGCCATTCTTCTTGTCAACTGATGATGAGAACAACTTGCGTTCAGCACCTGCATTCTGCCAAGGAGCAACTCGCTTCGCAAATCCAGCAGCACGCTGATTGTCGTTCTCCACCTTCCAGAAGTATGGCTCAAGTGGAGCATAGAGGATGTTCTTGCCATCAAGACAGATTTGGGTGAGGGCTCCATTCTTGTCAATGAGGTATTCAGCCTTATCGGTCACAACGGAATATCCTTCTTTTGCTTTCGACCTTATCTTTAATTTTGGTTCGGATTCTCTTGTGAAGATATGATTTCTGTCGAATCTATAACCATTGAGTATTACTTGCTCCTGAGCTACTATGTATCCCTTCTTTGCCCAAGGGGTATCGTGCTTTAATAGAGCAGAGATTGTTGAAAGGATTTCGCCATCGATAGTGTCTTGCTTTTCGACATAATCATAATCATCAACCGATATAAATGGATCTCTACTTTTCTTAAACCACTTATTGCCTTCTAAATATACGAACCTGATAGGCTGATAGCCACGCTTCACCTGATAATAGTGAGGATTAGGAGTGCGGTCGGGTGCAATAAGACCATTGCAACAAAAGTTGTTGTCGTTTGGTTTGTCGCCGAAGTCGCCTCCGTATGCCCAATATTCATTTTCGGTCTTGGAAAGGGTGTTGGTGAAGTTTATCTTGTTGGTCTTGATATCTGCTGCAATGCCTTGATCTACCCAATCCCATATAGCACCACCGCAGATGCTTGAATCGGCATCCATGACGGTCATGTATTCATCGAAATTGCCGAGCGAATTGCCCATAGCATGAGCATATTCACGAGACATGAATGGCATGTTTTTCTCCTCCTTAGCACGCTTTTCGAGGTCGGCAGGATAGAGGTAACTATCATCGTGAATGGCTGTATGGCGCAAGTCTGGAGCATCGTAGAATGGAGGACGAGTTGTGTCTAACTTCTCGATAGCTTCACGCATAGCAAGTAGGTTAGGGCCAACACCACCTTCATTGCCGAGTGACCAAAGAGTAACACAAGGGTGGTTCTTGTCGCGCTCAACGAGACTCACAGCACGGTCAACATGTGCTTCCTTCCAGTCTGGTTGATGCCCCATATATTCGTTGGCATAGCCATAGCCGTGGCTCTCTTGATTGGCTTCGTCCATCACGAAAAGTCCATAGCGGTCGCAGAGTTCGTAGAGGTAAGGGTCATCTGGATAATGACTCGTACGGAGGAAGTTGATGTTGGCTTGCTTCATTAGAGTGATGTCGAGGTCGTAAGTGGCACGATCCACATAGCGACCTGTACGAGGATGATGGTCATGACGGTTCACACCACGAAGCTTGACGTTCTTACCGTTTATCTTCAGCACTTCTCCAACGATTTCCACTTTCTTGAAACCAGTATGATTATCGAAATGTTCTCCTGCAACATCGATACTAACAGGGTATAGGTAAGGATCGTGTGCAGACCAAAGATGAACATCGTTAATGGTAGTTGAAAGGGAGACGGTTACTGTGTCGTTTGGAGCAAGTTTCTTGATTTTTGAGGTGAGAGTGCAACCATTGATTGTCACACTTACTGGCACATTCTTGGCAGCTTTATTGCCTGTATTGCAAACCTTGATATCTGTAGTAAAGTTACCATCTTTCCAATCACTTGTAGGCATTGAAAGCATCTTATAATCAGCAATATGAACATATGGTCTTACCCAAAGTTGCACAGGACGGAAGATACCCGAAAGTCGCCACATATCCTGACATTCGAGATAACTGCCATCCGACCAACGATAGACTTCGACAGCAAGTTTGTTCTTGCCCTCATGGAGATACTTGGTGATGTCAAATTCGGCAGGCGACATTGAGTTTTGGGAATAGCCAACCTTCTTGCCATTTACCCAGATATACATGGCGGATTTCACACCACCAAAATGCAACACCACATCATTAGCGAGCATGTCCGCAGTCGCATCAATAGTTGTGACATACGAGCCTACGGGATTGCGATTTTCGTAGGCAGTCCAGTCTTTTGATGGTTCGCCCATCACTCGTGGTTCATCACGATGGAATGGGTAGATGGTATTGACATAGATAGGTGTGCCGTAACCCTGCATCTGCCAGTTGCCAGGCACATTGATTTTATCCCACGAACTTGTATCGTAGTCTTCCTTGTAGAAATCCACAGGGCGTTCCTCTGGATTCCTTGCCCAATGGAATGACCATTTGCCATCAAGGGATATGATTTCCTTGCATTCTCTTTCGCGCGATGGCAGTTGCAATGTGGCGTGATATGGCAGTTTATTTATTCCCAGCACATGCGGATTTTCCCAATCATGCTGCTGTGCATTTGCGCATGTTGCTACGCCAAGAACAGCTGTCAACATAAGTGTTCTGAATGATATCTTCATTTTTCGTTATCGTTTTTCTTATCGTTTGCCCCTTTTGTGCTTAGTCAATCTTGAATACAATACTTGTCTTGCAAGGCAATGCCAATGGACACTCGATAGTGAGGATCACCTGTAAATGGTCCTTGCACCGTGCCATCGGTGTAGATGAAGTCAGGGTCGTAGTTTGCCACCACATCCATCATGCGCAGAGCCCATTGAGTGGCATACCATTTGCAGTAGTCGAGATGTCGCCAGAAGATGCCCGGGTTGGTTTGAAAGGTCCATCGGTAATGGGTATGTCGAGTTTCACCTCGGCAAAGGTATTGATGTCTGCTAATTTCACCGAGCCGATAGGTTTCTTCTCAGGTATCTCTGGGAAAGGAGGCAAGATTGGCATCTCACCTTCCTTTAATGTCTGTGCGTTAGCACTTCCTGCACATAGCAGGGCTAAAGCAATAAAAAGAGACTTATTCATATTATTTTATTTAAAGAATTACTTGAATTGCTTATCATTTGTAGCGATACAATCTGAAGTGCTGAATGTCAAACTGTCCTACTGGGATGCGCACATGGCGTCCTTGGTGTGTCTGGTCACCATTGAGATGGCGCTTGATAAGCATCTTTCCATTATCAATCTTTACTGATTCGCACTTTGCAAGTCCTATTCTCGTGTCACCCTGCTTCCATTTCTCTCCTGCCTTGACATCGGCGTAAGTGATGACAACTCCGCTACCTATGGCGAGATAGTCATCCTTGCCGAAACGTAGGATGATGCAGGCGGCTTCTGGCCATTCGGCATCCTTTGCTCCGGGTTCCCAACCAAGTGAGTAACTATGTTTGACGATAAGACGAATGCCATCGGGAGTGATGATTTCTGCTTCTCGTTGTTCGTTGTCGAGTAGTACGGCATCCATGTCCTTTGTGCCTTGACGTTCGAGAATCAATGGCTCTACCTGACGAAGAAGCTGATAAGATGCAACAAGTGGAGATAGATTTGAGCCACCAGCCGAGAAGGCATTCAACTGATCGTCCTGCGAGAGGTCCATATTGCTCATGTCGTTGTTCTTTGCGTTAGCATAGAGAGGATAATCCTCGATGCTAAACGGACAGAATCCCATCGCACCATGATGGCCGAAAGCATAGAGAGCATACATGGCATCCTTGTCCTCCAAGCGTATTTCCGGTACGAAGAGCGGATTGTTAGATAGATGATATTTCGAGAGCCATGACTTTATGCCTTTGTCATAAATATCAACTCCAAGCACATCTATGGATGGTGCTCCACAATGCCAGAGGTCGATGAGGTGAGCCAAAGGACCGCCTGATGGATATTGACCAGGTTTACGGTCACGACTATTTAGTGCCACGTTGACATACATCGGCAGATTGTAGATAGCACGACCAGCCTTGGCTATCTGTTCAACGTATGTGGCGTATGTCCATGTCTGGAAGATTTCTTCGGTATAGATGTCCTCGCCAAAGAGGTGGGACCAGGAGACCTCCCCCTTCCCCTCCAAAGGAGGGGTGACTTTAAGTTTGTCCTTGATGTAGGGGTGGAGCGATTTATGATTCTTCTTCAGATAGTCGGTCAACTGCTGTGGGACAGCACTCTGGTAGTGTTTGGTTGCATCAGCAGAATAGTCGCGAGGCACTTCAATCATGCCTATCTCATTC
Source organism: uncultured Prevotellaceae bacterium (assembly GCA_937893145.1). Classification (GTDB taxonomy): domain Bacteria; phylum Bacteroidota; class Bacteroidia; order Bacteroidales; family Bacteroidaceae; genus Minthosoma. The sequence continues at coordinate 5,164 of CALBJW010000135.1, forward strand.
TCCACCTGCACCATGATGACAGTCTGTTCCGTGGCATCATTATCACGCAGATGTTCCATTATCTTGCAGAAAGCTCGTTTGTCCGCTTCCAATACATTCTTGCTGAGAGAAGATGCTTCCTCCACAGGTTTCCCCTCCCCTGTATGAGCGCGAGGAAAACGCTTCGTGTCACGCTTGAACCACTCAGGCGTATAGCAACTCATAGAGTTCTTCCATGCTCCGAACCATAAGAGTACGACTTTCAAGTCATTTCGGCGTGCTTCGGTAAGTATCACATCGAGCGAACTCATGTCGAACCGTCCCTCTACGGGTTCAATCAGTTCCCATGAAACAGGAGCAAGCACGGTGTTGAGCCCCATCTTGTGCAGATGAGCGAATGTGCGCTTCACGTCTTCTGGTGTAGAGGCAGAAGAATTGCCCAGTTCGCCACCAATGATAAGCATTGGTTTTTCGTTGGCTATAATCCTTGCAGAAGCCCCTTGCAGTCGATTTCCTGTATTGTCTCGATACTCCAGTCGTGTCTGGGCGGATGTGAACAACCCCAAGATGGTTGTTATGGCTGTAATAATCAGTCTTTTCATTTTGTTTTGATGATGATTCTGCGATAGGCAGGTAAGGTGTATTTGCTTATCTCTTTCATGCTGGGATAAACGGAGTACTGGCCAATCTCATGACTGATAAGCGGTAGGTTGATGCCATAGATCGTGCCTCGCTTGTCGCTACCAGCCACCACGAGGTTGCCCTCAGCCATTGGTCTTTATTCTGTCAAAATTTCAATGTCTTCATACGCAACTCTCTCGCCGCTATTCATATTCTCAGCATCGATGCGCAGCAAGTTGGCATTGATAGGGTTGATGCTTACGCTCTGCCAGATAGGATTGTTCACGATGTTGGAGAACTCGCCCTCGCTGATGCGTTTCCACTCGCCACCCATCATTGCCCAGAACGAATAGCGAGTGATGATACCCTTTGCACCTTGTCCTTGTGGGGGAAGATATCGGAATCCCTTGACTTTCTTTGTGCCTTCGAGGTCAATCATGATGGAGCGTGATGGGGAGTCGTTGCTTCCTACCATGGCAATGTTGAGTTTTGAAGAGAACTTTTCTCCCGAATTAGGAATGTCGGATGTAAGCTTTGGAGCATAGAACACGCTCATAGAGACCCCTCCAGCTCCCCTAAAGGGGAGAGAACCACGAGTAGCGGTTATGGTCATACGTACCTTAGTGGCAGTCACCTCTGGAAAACAGATGATGCGCTTTCTGCCTATGGTTTCAAGTCCATCGCCCCAGTCGGCAAGCTCGTCTTGAAGTGTTTTCCATTCACCATCCACAAATGCTTCGAGCGTGAATTTCTTCACTCTCTGTCCACGTCGTATATCCTCGCATACCATGAAGCGGTTGAAGGTTGTAGGGCGCTTGAAGTTGAGAATGAAAGTATTGTCGCCTTCCTTCTTTGGCTTGATACCTTTGGCAAGGTCATTGTCAAAAATCTCATGAACCATATTCGCAAATACGGTGCCTCGAATGCTGTCGATAGGCGAGATGAGTCCATTAGGCATGATAGGGAAGTTGAGCAGAAGCGTACTGTTGCGACCTACACTCTTATAATATGTGTCCATCAATTTTGAGAGCGACTTCACATGTCCATCCTCCGTAGTATGATAGAACCACCCTGGGCGGATGCTTGTGTTGGTCTCGCCCGGACACCACACATCGCCATCCTCCATGCCGTAGTGAAGATCGCCCCATTCAGGATCCTTCGTACTGCTCATCAAGCTCCAGTTGCGATGACCGATGTTGCCTGCCTCTGTACCAACCCATCGAAGGTCGCCACGACGGTTGGCACCATCATTCCAGATGACACAGCCCGGTTGCAGTTCTCTGATCATTTTGTAGGTGTCGTCCCACTCATAATATGTCAATCGGTCGATGGTACGAGTTTCGTTTGCACCACCATACCAACCATTACCACCATTTGCACCATCAAACCACACTTCGAAGATGTCTCCGTATTCGGTAAGAAGTTCCCTCAACTGATTGCGGAAATATGTGACATATTCCTTTCGTCCATACTCAGGATGGTTTCTATCCCAAGGTGAAAGATAGACTGCAAAACGCAGTCCTTCCTTCTTGCAGGCATCAGCCAGTTCACGAACCACATCGCCCTGTCCGTTCTTCCATGGAGAATTCTTCACGGAGTACTCGGTGTATTTCGATGGCCACATACAGAAACCACAATGATGCTTGGCTGTGAAGATGATGCCCTTCATACCTGCATTCTTGCAAGTCCTTACCCACTGCCGTGTATCGAGATTCTTAGGGTTGAACAACTGAGTGTCTTCATTGCCAAATCCCCACTCCTGGTCGGTATATGTATTTAGGGAATAATGTATGAAAGCATACATCTCCATATCCTGAAGCCTGAGCTGCTGCTTCGTTGGCAACGGTCCGCAAACATCTTGTGCATGAGCCGAAAGACAGAACACGATGCACAATAGAATAGGTATTAAAGATGATTTTTTCATATCTTTCATTTACTTGATGTTGCAAAGTTAATACATTTATTTCAAAACAAGTCTTAAAAATTCTATTTCTATTTCACAAACCACCAATAATCAAAGCTTAGCCCCGAAGTGAGACGGAAGTAGATGTCGTGAATGCCAGTGATGGCAGTCTTGGTCTTCAGGTCTTTCCAATCATCATTCAACGAGGTGAGTGTAGCAGCAGAAGGGGCATCGGGACTGTCAAGATGGAGGGTGAGAGTGCCTTTGCCCTTGAGACGAGCAGTGAGAGTTTTCGCCTTCTTCTGGAAGTCAACACCACGAACAAGGATAAGCGTTTCGGTCGAGGTGTCGTTCTTGGTGAATGGAGAGGCAGCAACGGCAATCATGTTGCCAGGAGCATCGCCCTGTTCAAACCGGATGCCTTCAGTGGCAGCTGCCGTTTCTGCCTCTTGGCGGATATATGGGTTGAGAGGCTTCGTCTGTGGTACACCTTCATTGCTTGCCTTGCAGAAGGAGATGCGAGCATTCTGTTCATCCACATCTATCTTATCAACACACATACTGCGGAAACCGCCCTTGATTCCTCTGCTGTCCTGAAGGTGCATGTTGTGGTAGAAGAGATACCACTGTCCCTGAAACTTATGCAGATGGGTATGGTTGTTGGCATATTGCCACCCCGTGCCTTCACATTCGCCAGGATTGTTCATGTAGTTGTTGCCATACTTCCACGAAAGGGAATCGAGCGGATTGGTCGATACCATATACCCCATGCAGCAACGAGGTGGTCGCTCGTCGGAGAGAGTCCAGTCCGAATGGTCTTCCCAATCGAGATTGTATGTATAGACATACTTCCCTCCGAGCATGTTCATTTCGTTTGCTTCGAAATGGTGCTGAGGACGAGGATTGATGAAAGGACTGTCGAACGAGAGCATATCCTTGCCAAGTCGAGCAATACGACTTCTGGCTGCACCAAACGCTAACCACCCCACACCATCATCATCAATCATCACACCTGGGTCGAACGGAACATTGCAGTCGCCCAGTCCTGGAGTCTTAGCATCCACTATGCTCCTGCCCAGAGGTGAAGTCCACGGTCCTACTGGCGAAGTGGCGGTAAGCACACCAGTTCCATAGCCCGAATTGGAGAAATACAGGTAGAAATGTGTCTTGCCATCCTCCTCCACACGCGACACTACGCTTGGAGCCCACGAATTGATAATCCACGGAGCAATCTCCCCCACAGGAATGAGTCCATGATAAGTCCAGTTGACCATATCATCGGACGACATCATAGCCAGCGACTTAATCTTTTCATACCCATTCTTCTCGGCATTGAGATATTGCTCATGGTCGTTGGTTCCATAGACATATATTCTGCCTTCATGCTCCACAGCTGTTGGGTCGGCAGTGAACGTATGGTCGATGATAGGATTATGAAATCCTTTCGATATCTTATCTGAAATTTGTGCCGAGCAATTGATGCCCAGCACAAACAGAGAGAATATGATAGTATGTCTTTTCATCAGTAAAATCACTTGTTGAGATGCTTTACGCCATCCTTGATGTATATTCCCTTATAAGTCGAAGGATTGACAACCGTTCCCTGGAGGGAATAGGCGGAGCCCGACTTTGTGGCAGAGGTCTGCACATCGCCTATAGCATCAGTCCATTCTGTGCTCACGTATGTAAGACGAAGGTTTGTGAAACAGTTCCAGAAACCATTGACAGTACAGTCGAATGTAATCTTGAGAGTATGGTCGCACACCTCAGCCTCTACCACATTCTGATAAAGTCCGAGAGCAAAGAACTTGACAGCAGTAGCTTCATTGTTTGGTACGAAGTAAGAACCTGTGTCATAACCCTCCTTAATGTCTGTAGGACCACAAGAGAACACATTGCAGGCAGGAACAAACACATCATTAAGACCAATGAGAGTTGTCACATCGTATGTAGGGTCTGTGCCATCGCCTGCTTCCCACTGAGCCTGAGCCTGACTCCAATCCCACGAATGCCACTGGAATCCTTGAACCTCGAGGCGGTATGTACCGTTAGGGAGGTTGACAAGAGTCTGTTCAGCTGCCCAGTCAGCCCACCACTTGTTGAGCAGTTTGTTTGAGGTGTCAAAACCCGTGCCGTTATCGTTCATCTTATTCTCCCAGCCATTCGACTTTGAGAAGTCAGCATTTACCACGAGATAAGTGATATCCTGTCCTGGCATGATGATAGAGTTGCTTGCCTCCTCGATGAGAGCCGAAATCTTCTCGATAATCTCTTCGAGCTGTTCATTGTCCAAAGCATATTCGCGAACCTTGTCAGCGAGTTCATTTTCCAAGAGATAGTCGGACAGAACACCTATGCTTTCAGAGTCGCCCTTAGAGATTGTAGATTCTGCCTCGTTGATGAGGTTTGCAAGTGTGATATACGACTCAGCATTCTTCTGAGCAGCTTCGTAGTCAGCGAGGAAGGAGTAATAAAGAGTTTCAAGTTCAGCCTCGTTCTTTGCATCGATAAGCAGCTGTCCCTTTTCGATATCAGACTTGAGAGCATTGATATACTTTTCGTTTACTTCAGCAGCCTCAATGATTGCAGTTCCCTTAGTGATGAGTTCCTTCACTCGTGCAGCAGGAGTAGCTTCGCCCAAGTATTCAAGACGGAAGTCGTAGATGATGCACTGACCAACATTTGTAGCTTCAAACATGATACCCACCTCAGCTTCACCTGTGCGGCATTCGAACACCACTTCCGAAAGTCCTCTCCACCAGCCAGTGTCCATAAGAGGTTCACGATAGAGTTTATCGCCTACCTTAGCATAAATATAAGCACCTTCGATTGGGTCGCCCTCATTGCCCGTGTGGCGAATCCAGATACCGTAGTTGCCAAGACGATACTTACCGTTGCGAAGGTTGGTGAGAGTCTGATATACCTTGTTGTCACCAAATGCTGCTCCCGACCACGAACCAAGCGTTTTGTTGTCTGTGTAGAAAGTCTCAACATAATCACTCTCGCCCATTCCGCAGAAAGTAGAAGGAATCATAGTCCAGCCTGGCACATCATGACCATCGTTAACCCAATTCTCATCGAGACCAGGATTGCGAACATACAGACTTGTAACATCTACAGGAGAAGATTCTGTAGCATTGTTGATGCGATAGTCAGCAAGCACAGCCTGCACACTACCCATCGCACGGTCCAAATCATCCTTAGTCGAAGATTCATTATTATACACGGCGATCAGTTCTGTCACATCATATCCATATCCCTGAAGTTCGGTCATGATGGCATCGAGAGAGAAGAGCGCAGAGAAACGCTGCATGCCCTCCTCACCGATAGCATACCACTTGACATCTCCATCCTCAGCACTCAAGAGAGGAGAGAGATAGTAGCCATCCTTTGGTTGACCTAACCAGCAATTTGGATAGTCTGCCCATGAATGATCAGGGTCGTTCTTTGAAGGACGGATGAGATAAGTGCCATCACTCTGCTTTTCGAAATACCAATCGATATTAGTATCGGCATCAGTACCATCGCTGCATACAAACCCGATATTGGCATACAACCATCCATCGTCCGAAGTCTTGAGTCGGAAGTCGCCAGAAGCTTGTTTTGCTGCAGTAAGAGCAGTACCCTGCTGTCCGAGAACAACAGTTATTCCATCATGAGCGAGGAAAAGATTCTTTGTGGCACTGTAAAGATAGAACACATCGCCATCCTTTACAGTGTAATCCGCAGGAACAGGTTTGTTCCATGTAGCAGCAAAGAGAGTCATGTTTGCCATGACAACAGCTGCGAGGAGAAGTAAAAGTTTCTTCATTTTTTATAGGTTTTATTTATGAGTATTAAAAATTCTGCCGCAAAGTTACTCCCTTTTATAATACAAGGAAGGAATATATGTTTCTAATGCGGGAAGATATGTGGAAAAATCATGTAGAACGAATCGTCTGTTATGAGTTGGACTTTAACGACTTAACATATTCGGTAGGTGTGACTCCATATTCCGCCTTGAAATTTGTAGTGAAACTCTTAAGCGAATTGAATCCTACCATGTACGCAATCTCCGTAATCTGCAACTGCGACTTCTCCAGAAGAGCTCTTCCACGCTTGATACGCAGAGTGCGGATAAACTCAGCAGGACCTTGCCCAGTGATAGCCATGAGTTTCTTGTAAAGATTGGAACGCGACATTCCCACCGCCTTTCCAAGCGACTCGACCGTAAACTCAGAATCCCCCATGTGCTCTTCCACTATCTTTATTGCATTTTGAATAAGCTGTTCATCAAGAGGAGTGATGGTTATCTCGCTCGGACTAATATCCACCTTTTCCTTGAACTGCTTATGACTTGCCTGCGCCCACTCCATGAACTTTGCAATTCGAAGTGAGAGAACATCCATATTGAATGGTTTCATCACATAGTCGTCTGCACCAAGTTGCAGACCTTCAAGTTGGTTTTCATCTGTTGTTCGTGCTGTAAGAAGGATTATAGGGATATGCGACATGTTGATGTCTGACTTCATTCGCTTACATAGTTCCAAACCATCCATGACTGGCATCATCACATCACTTACCACCAACGAGATCAGATTTGCACTCAGCACGGAAAGCGCTTCCTGTCCATTAGTTGCAGTCAACACATTATATGATGAACATAAACTACTGCTGATGAACGACAGCATATCCTCGTTATCATCAACGACAAGAATAGATGGCAATGCTTGCTCTTTACTATCTTCTGGCACAGAATCCTCTACAGCTACAACCATGTCATTTGATGTAGCAGCCTCCAAAGTCTTCGCCTCCTTAACAGGAATCTCAACACAGAACACGCAACCTTGAGGTTTGTTATCCCAAACACAAATAGTTCCTTCGTGTAAAGACACATATTCTTTCGCTATATGCAAACCTATTCCACTGCCTGTCAGTGAACTGTCATTCGACTTCGCCTGATAGAAACGAGTGAAGATGTTAGCCTTATCCTCATCCGAAATTCCACAACCAGTATCCGCCACCTCTATCACAGCCCTGCCTTCTCTTTGAGAGAACGAAAGCACTATGTCACCATCCATAGGTGTATATTTGAAAGCATTGGAAAGAAGATTATAGACAATCTTCTCCATCTTCTTCCTGTCATAACACATCAAGAAAGAATCCTCCGACGAAACAAAAGAGAAATGAATGCCCTTCTCCTGAGCATAATCGTGGAATGAGAGACTGATGCTTCCGAGTTGAGCAACAATGTCAGACATGTTGAGTTGCAATGTTTCTACCCCCACATCAAGTCGGCGGAAATCAAGCAGCGAAGTAACTTGACTATAAAGCAACCTTGCATTCTTCTGCATATTCTTCAGCATCGGCAACGATTGTTCCATGCTTCCTCCCCTTTCCACCTTATTTATAATACTCTCAAGTGGTGATATGATGAGAGTAAGGGGGGTACGAAGGTCATGACTGATATTCGTGAAGAACTTCAGTTTCATATCCGCAAGTTGTGTTTGCTTGCGGCGTTCGAGTTCTTCCCTTTCCTTCTCAAGACGCTCCTTCTGAAGAAGATGATATCTGCGGAAAGCATAGAAGGCAAGAGCACAAGCCAGCAACAGATAGACACAAATCATCCACCATGAGAGGTAGAAAGGAGGTCGAATCGTGATGTCCAGTTCACACTCATCTCCCCTCGTGCCATCACTGTCACAAGTAGCAATAAGCAAAGTATAACTTCCAGGAGAAAGACCGACGAACGAGATGCGGTTATCATCCGTGTATGCCCAATCCGACATCGCCCCACGAAGTTTATAGGCATAACGTACCCGGTTGGCATTGTTGAGTCTGCCAGTAAAGAACCTTACTATGACATTAGCCTCATCATGAGCAAGAGATATGGATTGGCATTTAGGACTTAGCCACTTGTCACCTACGAGAATATCGGATATGATGGGAGCATTGTCTATAAGAGCTGATTGAGTTATCGGTTGAGGATTGACCACTACAAAACCGTTGATGCAACCAAAGATGAGTTTGCCCAGAGGGGAGAGTGTGGTGGAGTACTCATTCAAGTCAACGGTCTGAAGACCTTCCCGAATGGTATAGTTCTGCACACCGATTTGGAGAGAACTCCCCATACGACTGATGTTGACACGAGAAAGTCCTTTGGCTGTTGACAACCAATAGGCTCCCTGATTGTCAGCAAGTATGCTGCGGATGCTTACACTTGCACCTCCCAACTGGTGTGTGAGATAATAGATGGAATCATTCTGCAAATCATAAACAGTGGCACCTTCCATGTGTCCAAGAAGAAGGATATTGCGCTTACTGTCAAAGTGCTGATTGATTATCATTCCCGAAAGGAAATTCTTGGTTCCTGCCTTATTTCCCAATTGCCACTTCTTACTACCTCGGTTAATGTCAAAAATCCAAAGACCATAAACTGTTCCCACAAACACCTTGTCTTTGCCCTTTGCCAATGAATAACCTACGATATTCTCTTCGTTATTATCCTTGACAATAGTGCTTTTATGAGTGGTCTTGTTAAACTTGTAAAGCATAGATATAGCAGAAGTACACCAGATATTACCTCTTCCATCATCCATCATCTTCCATACATTGTCGGAAAGAATATTTCCGTTTTTCACACTATAATACTCGTAATCAGCAGCAGAACGCATGTGGTACAAACCGTGGTTGTATGTACCAACCCAAACCGTACCATCCCTGTCTGCCTTAATGTCTGAGATATTGATATTAGGTACGGAAGTCTTTTGATAAGTACCATCTGGATGCTGAACAAAGAGTCCATCACCATCTGTGCCTATCCAAAGATTGCCATGAGTATCATACGCCAAGGTTGTGACATCACCATATTGCATCCCTTTGGTCTGGAAGATATCAGACAAAGTTGTAATGTACGAAACACCTGTCTTATAATGGCCAGCCCAGATTGTTCCTTGCCTATCACAGATAAGGGAAGTGACATTGTCTGATGAAAGCGAATGGATTGATGTCCTATCGTGATGAATATTGGTGATGCTTTCGTTTTGTTTTCTGTAAACGAATATACCTGAATGGTCTGTAGCAATCCACACATTTCCTTTGCCATCGTCGAGCATGTCGCGGATAGCATTATTGTCCGATGCCTTTCCCTCAGGAACGAGTGGCACAATCTCCCTGACAAACTTTCCTCCAACACGATATCTGCATACCATATCCGTGAGGATAGAGTATATCCATACCGTTTCGTCCCGATCGATGAATGTGGCAAAGATATCATTCTTCGCAGTCTTGTATTCAGGAAGTTCCAAACACTTCAGTTGTCCTGTTGCTGATGAGAAATGCCATACTTTGTGGGAAAAGGAAATGTATATACCATCCGATGTTACAGTAGAACCTCTGGAGTAGAAATCGTCCATCGTGAGTTCGGGGACTTTCCACGACACAAGACTCTTCGCACCATAGCAGTAGCAATGCATTTCCCCTTTTTGCATTATCCACAACTGTTCCTTCGTAGCCTTTATCCGATAATATGCCTTCGGAGAGATTCCCAACGATTGGAGCAGCGAATCTGCTGCATTACTAAAAGTATGCTTGTTGACATCGTACAGGCTATACCGATTCGCACTTTCTATCCAAACCACCCCATCACCACCTTCTGCCATCATATTCACATTGTTCAAAGGAATATCAGGAAAGATGTCCGACACGCATATCACCTCATAACCATCATATCTGTTCAACCCCGACTGAGTACCCATCCACAGATAACCTTCGCTATCTACCATGATGGAACACACTGAGTTGTTTGACAACCCATTTGCCGTATTGATATATCTGAATTGATAGTTTCCATCTGCCAATGCAAAGAGAGGCAGAAGGAAAAGGAGGGATAGTATGCGAATAGTTTTTGACATAATAATTTACCTCATGAATTTATGTCCGTTCTTTATGACTATACCATGATAATTCTCATCCACCTGCACACCCTGAAGGTTATACATACGCGTATCGCTGCTTTTGCTGCCGAGAGGGATATTGTCAAGAGAGGAGGCATAGTTCCACTTCACCTTGTTCACTCCCTCTGTAATGCCTTCCATTGCCGCCTTGCACACAACGCTGCAAGTAGTGCGATTGATAAGTCCACGATCACTATTTGTATCCCAGACCATCGGAACGCATCCGCTTGAGATGGCATACTGAGTCACAGTCTTATACCACAACTTGATTGATGCATCATGCTTATCCTGGTTCTCACCACTTGGCATCTTGCGCCATACAGCACCATACTCGCCGATAATGGTAGGGACACCGTTCTGGGCAAACTTCTTCTTCATCATGTTGAACTGCTGCATCACCCAACTCTCTTCGCCCCATGTGGAGTTGTGAGCCGAACCACTAACATGATTCGCAGCACCCCAATAATAAGCCATGTTGCCCCACGACTCATCCTTCTCCATCATCGCAAAATTATAAGGGCCATAGAAATGAACCTCCATCATAAGTGCACCTGATGCAGAATCCTTAAGATTGTTTATATTAAAATAATTATATGTGTGTTCTATATTTGTGTCAGGACCCTGTACCACAAGAATGCGTTTTTCATTATTACCTCCTGTAGCACGAACAGCATCTATGAATGCTTGTTCATAGCGAATGAGGGCGGCAATCTTGTTCTTGTCGTCACCTGCATTTGGTTCGTTGAGCCCACCAAACAGTAGATGATGGTCGTAATCCTTGAAACGCTCTGCTATCTGTGTCCAGAGGATTTTCATTATCCTGCATTTCTCAGCCTGAGTGCTTTCCGACAGGTCATTGAATGAGTTCTCCACCCATCCATTGTCCCAATGGTCATTGAGCAACACATAGAGGTCGTCCTTGATGCAATAATCCACTATCTCTTGCACACGGTCCATCCATGGATTGTCAATATTATAGTTGGCATCTGTATGCATGAACCAAGAACAAGGGATGCGAACACTCTTGAATCCTTGGTCACGAAAACAGTCTATCACCTTTTGGGTTGTCTTTGTCCTTTGCCATCCTGTTTCCCAATCGAGTTTGTTGGTCAACCAAGTGCAAGGGCACGCTTCCATAGTGTTGCCAAGATTGATGCCAGGAATCATTTCGCCCGCTATGTCCATTGCGGTCTGAGCTTTCATGCAACAACTTCCCACAAGAAGCATCGTAAGTAGAATTTGTTTTTTCATGTTGTCTTTTATTTTTTTTCTGCAAAGTTATACATTTACATCAAAAACGGTTGTACTTTATGTCTTAAATATGGGAAAAAATGTTTTTTCCCTTATTCCTCTTTGTTATTTGTTCTTTTTCTGTATCTTTGCAAAATGATTTATCCCCCCCGTAGGACATAGAAACCAAAACAATGATATAAACCAATCCAGTATTTATGAAAAAAGTATTTGTAATGGCAATAGGAATTACAGCTCTGGCAGGATGCACCACTGCCACTGACGGTGCTCAGTATGGTGGCAAAACTATTGATGAGGTGATAGCTGCCATGTCGCCTGAAGACAAGGCTAACTTCGTAATCGGTACTAACCGTGTGAGTGAGACACCTCCTGATGCTCCCGCTTGCATCAAGCAGTATCCACAGATTCATCCTAAGTTCCAGAAGGATGCTGACAAGCATGGGGTGGACAGTTGGGAGAGTTTCAACAGTTTTGTGGCTACCTACCAGTCGAAGGGCAGGGTGCAGGGTGCTGCTGGACAGCACTGGGCGAACGACTCGCTCGGCATTCCTCCATTCGTGTATGCTGATGGACCTGCTGGTCTGCGCATCGACCCAAAGCGTGAGGGCGATGATGGCGAATACTACTGCACTGCTTTCCCTACCGAAACGGCTCTCGCTGCCACATGGGACCTCGACCTCGTGGAGGAGGTGACAACTGCTATGGGCGAGGAGGTGAAGGAATACGGTACGGATGTGCTGCTCTCTCCTGCCATCAACATTCACCGCAGTCCGCTCTGTGGTCGCAACTTCGAGTACTTCTCTGAAGACCCTCTGCTTGTAGGCAAGATGGCTGCGGCTTATATCAACGGCATTCAGAAGAATGGTGTGGGCACATCGCTCAAGCATTTCGCTGTGAACAATCAGGAGACTCACCGCAACGGTGTGAATGCCGTAGTCAGCATGCGTGCCCTGCGTGAGATTTACCTCAAGGGATTTGAGATAGCTGTCAAGGAGAGTCAGCCTTGGACTATCATGTCGTCGTACAACAAGATAAATGGTGTGTTCGCATCGGAAAACAAATGGTTGCTCGAGGATGTGCTTCGTGGCGAATGGGGCTATGAAGGATTTGTGATGACCGACTGGTGGGCACAGGAGAACGGTGTGCGCCAACAGCTTGCTGGCAACGATCTTCTCATGCCTGGTACTCAGCGTCAGTATGATGAGGTGCTGAATGGCATCAAGGATGGTTCGCTTCCTGAGGAAGTCATCAACCGCAATATCCGCCGCATCCTTACCACAATGGCTAAGAGTCCTGCAGCACAGGGATACGAGTACAGCAACAAGCCTGACCTCAAGGCTCATGCCGAGGTGACACATCGTGTGGCTTGTGAGGGTATGGTGCTTTTGAAGAATGATAACCAGACCCTCCCCCTTACAAAGGACAAGAGCATCGCTCTCTACGGAAATGCTGCGTATGAAATCCTCGTAGGCGGTTCGGGTTCGGGAAATGTGAATCGCAAGTACAAGGTTTCGCTTCGTGAAGGTTTGAACAATGCTGGTTTTGCTCTTGTTGATGACCTTGCTGCGCAATACAACAAATACCTCGATGCAGAACGTGCCAAGAAGCCAGCAGAAAACTTCTGGACTGTGCCTGTATTTGATGAAATGGTTCTCAACGAGGCAAATATTGACGACGACCTCACATCTGCCGAAGCTGCAATCTTCACCATCTGCCGTATGGCTGGTGAGGGAGGCGACCGCAAGTGTGAACAGGGCGATTATCTGCTCTCGGAGACTGAATCGAAGAACCTCCGTCTTGTAAGCAAGGTGGCTCACGAGAAGGGTGTGCCTCTCATCGTTGTCCTCAACATGGGTAACATCATCGACATGAAGGAAATACTCGCTGCCCGTCCAAGTGCCATTCTCCACTCATGGCTTGGTGGTCAGGAAGCGGGCAACAGCATCGCTGATGTGCTTTCGGGCAAGGTGAACCCTTCGGGCAAACTCCCTATGACTTGGGCTATGAACTATGAGGACTATGCCTCGTCGAAGAATTTCCCATTCTCAGAGGGCGACTCCATCACTCGATACGAAGAGGACATCTATGTAGGTTATCGCCAGTTTGACAAGGAAAACCTCCAGCCTCTCTATCCATTCGGTTTTGGTCTTTCATACACCAACTTCGAATACTCCGACCTCAAGGTATCTAAACAGGGCGACAACCTCAAGGTGGAGGTAGCGGTCAAGAATATTGGCAAGGTAGCAGGCAAGGAATCTGTTCAGATTTATATCTCGGCTCCAACCTCCGAACTCGACAAACCAGTGAAGGAACTCAAGGCATTCGCCAAGACCAAGCTCCTCCAGCCTGGCAAGTCCGAGACTCTCACCATGACCATCCCTACTGCCTCCCTCTCTTCATGGGGCAAGGACGGATGGACTCTTGACAATGGAACCTATATCATCCACGCTGCTGCTAACGCTAATGATATAAAACTCTTTAAAGAAATAGAACTTTAGGGAATTAAAAGTTAAAAATTAAAAGAAATTTAATTCAGAAATTAATTTGTCAAGAATTAGAGAATTTGAGAATTTTTCTTTCTGTTATAGTTTGGATTAATAAGAATTCTCAAAGCTTTGCTTAGGAAGCCATCCGGTAGGCTATCCATGCAGAAGGCATGAAAAATCTCATCAAATCAAGTGATACCCGAATGGCAAAAATTAACTTCCCTTAGGTCGTTGAGCTAAAAATTCTCTAATTCTCTAATTCTTGACCAATATAAATATAATTTCTGAATAAAATTTCTTTTAATTTTTTTTAATTTCTTTCAGTTTAGGAGCCCGTATAGGACTCCGTGCAAACAAGTATATCGTTTCCTTTAACTTTTAATTCTTTTAATTTTTATTTTTTAACTTTTCTCGCCGTTCCATCCGAACGCTTTTCTATACAAAAGTATAAAAAATAACATCCCAACAAAGAGAAACAAAATTAAAGTCTCCAAAACACAGCAAAATCACACAAAAAAGAAAAAAGGCATCTCGAAATCACTTCGAAATGCCCATCACATAGTTTGGTTAACTAATTACCTTTTACCTTTATTAACTATTATCCAATCTTCAATATATTATTATTTACCTTCATAACATAATCTTACTGCCATTCTTGATGTATAAACCATGAGGCAACCTTTCATCCAAGCTGTGTGGAAGTCCTTTCAAGTCGTAAATAACATATCTATCATTTGCATTACGAAGAACAGACTTTACACCTGTAGTTGTACCAGGAGTCACAGGGAAACCATGTTCCGAATGAGAGAACGCAACGAAATCAATATCAGGATAACTCTTTGTCAATCCCTTCAACGTAATAGGATAAGTTCCTGGATTATCTATTTCAAATTGCTTCGACTGATATGCCCATCTGTTCGATGGAGATAAGGCACCAGGAATACTAACAATCTTGTCACCAACATGCACAGTAAGAGACCTCTTTTCTGTTGAATGGAAACGTACATACATTGTATATTTTCCTGCCTCTGGGAAGTAAGCATTATAACAGATAGTAGCCTTATGACTATCTCCAGAAGCAATATAACCTTGTCCTGTAGAACGCTGAACCTTCTTTGCTATTGTCAAGTCTCCGTTTATCACACCATCAAACCCTTCTCCATTCTCCTGAAAAATAGTCACATCATCCTTCAAGAGACTTATGGTGTCTGTGTTTTCCACATGTCCTTGGTTGTCATATACCATAGCCGAGAATGAATAAGCTCCTTTTGGTAAAGAGTCAACATTAAAATAATAATATGTACTTGTGCCGTTGGTTTCTGCCGAGTCGTACATCTTACCATTCACATACAGATCCACATTCGAGACCTTTGTGACAGTTGTGCTTGCCTTTGCATAAATCTTAAGGGCAATAGTGTCAGACGTAGAATAAACCGTTGTGTCGCTTGGCTGAAACCAACTGGTAGATGCATACTTGCTAACCTTTGTATGTTTCACACCCTTAAAGGCATCCATCGCAACGGTACCTTGATGTGTAACAGAACTCCACGCACCAAGATTATATCCCGAATTTTCGAATGCCTCAGGTTCCCAGTAGAAGCATCCAAGTTCTTTGTCGTTGATAAGTGCCTTGATGAATTCCGCAAAGAAACGGTTTGCATCGTATGGCTCTGTTCCATAATGTCCAGTTTCCATCACCATCACAGGCTTGTTGAATTTTGCCTTGAGGTTCTTGAACACATTGAGATATGTATTGACAGCAGTCTTGATGTTCGCATCATTAGTGATGTCGAGATGCGACCACTTTGGATAGCATGAGAAACCTAAACAATCATAATTCGCACCGTACTTCTCAAGGTTTGTGAACATATTACGAGCAGTGCTTTCATCATGTCCATTTGACAAGTGAATGATAGTGATGATGTTCTCGTCAATCTCCTTCACAGCCTTTGCTCCGGCATTGATAAACTTCACAAAATTCTTTATGCCTTCAGTAGAATTTGTTCTTCCCGTTTCGTAGAGCATACCGAACTTTGTTTCGTTGCCCAAAGAAACCCATCGAGGAGTGATACCAGCATTTTTCAAACCCAACAACACATCACGAGTATGGTCGTACACATTCTTAGCCAACGCCTCTGCACTATGGTCTGTCCATTTTGCAGGAATGGTCTGGTTCTGCGAGTCTGCCCAAGTGTCACTGTAATGGAAACTAATCATTATCTTATATCCTTTTGCGTGGGCGCGCTTACTCAGGTTGATTACATCATTCTTGCCACTCCATCCGCCACTTGGATTTACCCAAACACGAAAACGTATGGCATTCACACCAAAGTCATCCTTCAAGATATCCATCAAATCAGCCTTCTTGCCCTGACGATTACAATAATATGTACCCCAGCTTTCTTGCTGACTCAACCAACTAATATCCGCTCCAAAGGCAAATGTCTCCATGTTTGCATCATGGTCAAACGCAATTTCTGTTACAGTCTTGTCCTGTGCCTTCACATTATAAGTAAGTATAAAGGCAGCTAAAAATATAAAGAATCGCAATGAATTTGGTTTTGTGATTAGTTTTTTCATCTCATATACCTTTTTTTAAGATTTCGATGCAAAATTAGACAATATCACACTCTTTCCTTGTCATTTATGGTACTTTATATGCCATTTTATGGTCTAATGTCCTTTTTGTGTGATGTAATGTCTATTTTATGTTAGGTACTTTGAGACTTTAAATATATCTTTGCAAATGAAATACTATACTAATATAATATAAAACTTACACTATAACAACAAAACATCATGAAAAAACTTTTATCGGCGGTACTGTTCTCTATGGGCTTGTCCGCAATGGCACAAGATGCTCCGATAAACATTGACCTCTCGAAGAAAGGCAATGTCGTTTCACCAAACCTTTATGGTATCTTCTTCGAAGAGATTAGTCATGCAGGCGATGGCGGTCTCTATGCAGAACTTGTTCAGAATCGCGGTTTCGAGGAGCATGTGCTTCCTTCAAGCATGAGTCTGGATAACGGTCGTGCCGTAGCAGTGGATAGTCCAAACTACGAGCACCGCAACAACCGTAAGTGGAGCATTCCTTGGGATGTAGAAGCAAAGAAGTATCAGGGTTGGAGCGTAAAGAGCAGTCTCTGCAATGTGAAGCACGAAGTGGTGCAGCTCTCTGCCCCACTCCACAAGAACACACCAAATGCCATGCAGCTCATCATGACAGACATGCAGAACGGTGGCAATGCACAGCTCATCAACACAGGCTATTGGGGCATGGGACTCAAGCAGGGCGAGAAGTACGACCTCCGTTTCTATGTTAAGTCAGCCGACTGCAAAGGTAAAGTAACAGCTCGCATCGTTGATGAGAATGGAAAAGAATTTGGCTCAATAAGTTTCGATATAAAGAACACAAACGCTTGGGAGGAATACAAGGGTGTCATTCCAAGCACAGGAACAACTGGCAAGGGTTCATTAGTTCTTGAGTTCAACGCACAAGGCACAGTACTCGTTGACTATGTATCTCTCTTCCCTCGCCACACATTCAAGGGACGCAAGAACGGACAGCGCAAGGACCTCGCCCTCATGCTCCAGAATCTTCATCCTAAGTTCATGCGTTGGCCAGGTGGTTGCATCGTGGAAGGTGCAACATACGAGAACCGCGTGAAGTGGAAGGAGACACTCGGCGACCCTATGACTCGTCGTGGTGAATGGGACCTCTGGGGCTATCGTGCCACTTGGGGCATGGGTTATCACGAGTTCCTTCAGTTCTGTGAAGACCTGAATATGGATGGTATGTTTGTTGACAATGCCGGCATGTCATGTTCTGTTCGTAATGGCGACTTCACATCTACCAACGAAGGTCTCGATGCATGTATTCAGGACTTCCGCGATGCCATCGAGTATGCTCTTGGCGACCCAGCAAAGAACAAGTGGGCAAAGATGCGTGCTGATGCAGGCCACCCTAAGCCATTCCCATTGAAGTATGTGGAGATTGGTAACGAGAATGTTGGTCCAGAGTATGTTAAGCACTTCAACTACATCTACAAGGTACTGAAGGCTGAGTACCCACAGATTACATTCATCAACACCCTCGGTCATACAGACCCATTGCTCGAACAGATTCCTGGCGATTATATGGTGGACCCTCACTGGTATCGTGATCCTAACTTCTTCTTCAACAACAACCACCTCTTCGATGATGCACCTCGCAATCACGATATCTATGTTGGAGAATATGCTTGTAACTCAGGTGTTGGTGGTGGCAATCTTCTTGCTGCTATCAGTGAGGCAGCCTTCATTCTCGGCATGGAGCGCAACAGCGATGTTGTCAAGATGACTTCCTACGCTCCTCTCTTCGAGAATGTAAACAAGAAGGACTGGCCTTGCAACCTCATCCATTTCAACAGCAATCAGACTTTCGGCCGTGCTTCGTACTATGTACAGCAGATGGCAGCCGAGAACCGTCCTACATACAATGTCTTTGTTGATGAGACATCAAAGGCGAGCAAGAGCGACCCATTCAAGGCTGGAACAATCGGTCTTGGCAGCTACGCTACTCAGGTAGAATACAAGAACATTCAGATTATCCCTGGAGGTCAGAAGAAGGCAAAGAAGTATGCCGTTAGCCTCTTCAACCACACTAAGGGCGAATGGAAGGTTACAAACGATGTTATTGCACAGACATCCAACCAGCAGTTGACTGTTGCCACACTCCCTAACTTCTCAAGCAACAACTTCACACTCACTCTCCAGGCTCGCAAGACTGGTGGTCGCGAAGGTTTCTTCATCTACTACGGAATGGACGAGAGAGGCATGAACGGATATGGTGTAAACATTGGTGGATGGAACAATTCACAGTCTGCCGTTGAGCAAATCAATCGTGGACGAACAAACGGTGTTTTGAGTCGCCAGGTTCGACAGACTATTGAGGACAACAAGTGGTACAACATCAAGATTGTTGTCACACCAGAAAGCGCAGTTGTATATGTTGATGGTAAGGAAATAACAACAGCCAAGCCACTCGTGCAGACTCGCCAGTTCTGCCAGACTGGTTACGATGAACAGACAGGCGAACTTGTCATCAAGGTGGTAAACGGAACAGAACAGCCATACACTCGTGAGTTCAACATCACTGGTGCTAACCGCATCGAACCAAGAGGACGCATCATCACACTCGCTGGTAATGCCAACGATGAGAACACATTTGAACAGCCTACATTGCTTGCTCCAAAGACAACCATGTATGGTGAGTTTGGCGAGAAGTTCAAGTATGAATTTGCTCCAATGTCGTTCACTATCATGCGAATCAGAGTGGCTGGCGACAATCTCGCTCGCGCTCCACGCCCTCGCAACTGGGAGACAAACGACCCTAATGCTCACGACCCTGTAATGGCTAAGGGCGAAGACGGTCGCTACTACTGTTTCATGACAGGCATGAATGTAGGTGTTATGTCGAGCGAAGACATGGTCACATGGCGCAACGAACCTTCTGCCCTGAAGGAGACACCAGCATGGGCTCGCGATACTGTACCTGGTTACAACGGCCACACATGGGCACCAGACATCAGCTATCACAACGGCATGTGGCACCTCTACTACTCATGTTCTACATTCGGAAAGAACGGTAGTGCTATCGGTCACGCCATCAACAAGACTCTCGACCCTAAGTCGCCAGACTTCGGATGGGAAGACAAGGGAATGGTTATCGCTTCGCATCGTCGTGTTGACAACTGGAACGCTATCGACCCTAACCTCATCGTTGACAAGAAGGGACAGCCTTACCTCACATACGGTTCGTTCTGGGATGGCATCCAACTCATCAAACTCAACAAGAAGGACTTCCAGACTCCAGTAACAAAGCCTGTAACCATAGCACGAAGAATTGGCAAGAAGCTCTCACTCGCTGAGACCAACAACGAGGCAAACTTCACAGTTGAGGGTGGCAACACTATCGAGGCTGGTGACAATGCTATCGAGGCTCCATTCATCTTCTACCATAATGGCTACTACTATCTCTTCGTAAGCTTCGACTACTGCTGCCGCGGACAGAACTCAACATATAAGACTGTATATGGCCGTTCGAAGAAGATTGAAGGACCATACCTCGACAAGTCGGGCAAGAAGATGGAATATGGTGGCGGTACACGCCTCTATGGTCCTGATGAAGACTACTTCGGTGTAGGTCACAGTTCAGCCTACGAATGGGATGGCAAGTGCTACTTCATCTCACACGCATACGAAAAGGACAAGAATGGTGCTGCAAAACTCTTCATCCGTCCTATGGAATTTGACAAGGATGGTTGGATTGTAGAAGAAGAATAGTCTATGTTCTCCACTCACTTGGTGGCATTCCGTATTCCGTAGCGAATGAACGCGAGAAATAAGAAGGATTACTGAATCCCACCATATACATAACTTCATTTATCGTAAACTCCGGGTTCTTAAGCAGCAAAGCCGCTTTTTGAAGTCGGAGTTTGCGTATATATTCTACAGCCGTAAGGTCTGTGCATTGCTTCACCTTGCGGTATAATTGTTTGCTGCTGATACCCATCTTCTCACTGAGGAAAGTAACAGACAACTCAGGATTGTCCATATTCTCCTCAATCATCCTATTCACCTGTACAATGAACAAGTCGTCTGGATTCATGTTTTCTGTCGCTTCGCAACCCTCATCTCTACCCGCCTGCGACTGTACAGCCAACTGCTGCAGATGCAACTGATGCTGCAAACTGGTCTTGTCATTCTCCAGTCGTGTCATCTTCTCTCTCGCACTCTTCAGCATTGCCTTTCTGCGAGCGCGCTCAGTCTTCATCCTACCCTGCTGAATGAAATACATCACAAGCACAAGCACAAGAGCCACGATAGCACATACCATTCCCACAATCAGCACCTTCTTCAGTGCCGAATCCTTATCCTCACCCACAAATCTCGCATCGGCATCAAACCAAATGTTTGACTTGTCATGATGGAGGAGGTACTCTGTGGTGGTGACAGCAAACACATCTGCTCCACCCAGATACACCAAATCCTTATCAGCATTGTAGTATATAGACACAAACTTTTCAGGCAGTTCAATCTCCTTAACCACCCCATCACAGCTGACAGTCAGTCCATTGGCAGATACAGCCAATCTCGTGTCGCCTATGCTTATTTCCGAATACCGATTGTCGAGGCAAGGCTTTGCATCAATCTTCTGAAGCACATCCACAACCTTGTTCTCCGCATCATATTTCACTCTGTAAACAGAATTGTAGGTAGTCACAACCAAAGCCTCAGCCTCTCTATCCACATTGTATATCCAGTTGTTCTCATCTCCCTCAATGACATATCGGGTCCACTCCTTCAAGTCCTCATCATAGTGGAGCAGTCCTCCATCCGTACATGCCCACACACCCCACAACGGGTCTTCGTAGAAGAGCCTTATCCTGTTGTGCGGAATAGGATGCACCTCACTATTCATTTCGTACCAAGAGTATGTCTGAGCCGACTTGCCGAAGTTCTCCACCTTCACTATACCATTCGAACCACCCATCCACAGGCGGTTCTTGCTGTCATGCAGCATACAGTACAACTGATTGCCGTTTCCACTCTCCGTGATGGAGTACAGAGGATATACGCAGAAGTCCTGTGTGGCAGACATCACCGACAATCCATTGTCCGTACCTATCCATGTGTTCCCGAGCCTATCCTTCATCATGCACCACACCACATTGCCAGCAAGCGAACGAACATTGCGAGCATCGTGGACTATGTGCTTCACCTCCTTGCCTATTTCGTACAGACCGCCATCACAGCCCACTATCAACTTTCCTCTTGCATCCAGCATCATGCACTTCACCACAGGCAACTCGTCCGACACCACATCCATGACATTTCGCCCTTTGTCGTACCTCATCACGCTATGTATCGAACCAGCCATCACCCTTCCATCCGCATCCTTCGACAGACAAGTAATAATACTTTCCGATTGGTCATTCTCTCTCTTCAGCTTTAGAGTCTTCGCATCGTACACCTTCAAGTGTTCATCCGAAGCGACAACCACCTCATCACCTATCCTTACGAGCGAAAACACATTCATTCCCCCCTCTACCAACTCACCGTTGTGGTACAGCCCCTTGCTTGTACCTATCCATTCATCATCGCCATACTCAGCTATTCCCCTCACATTCTCGCCCTTGAACCTTTCGTCCAACGAGAATGACTCATCCTTCTGATTGAACATGACCAGTCCACGCTCACAGCCCACCATTATATTGCCATCACTATCCTCCAACAGATGCCCTATGGCACCCATACCGTTGAACAGTTCCGAGTCGTATGCACGAATGCCCTTACCATCAAAGGCATAGAGCGTCTTGCCCGAACCATACCACACCACCCCACTCTCAGACTGTATTATAGCCCTTACCGACTGAGTCTGGGTAGCACGAATGTTCGTGAACAACTGCGCTTGAGCAGAGACACAAAACATGGAATGTCCCATGCCTATCAGCACGATAAGCAACAGAGCATTCCAATATTTCATCAGCATACCATTACACACTGCCACAAAGGTTTTGAGTAAGCAGCAAAAAGAAGATGGACCTTCACCCATGTCCCACTCACACTATTTCGAAGAGAGAGACAAAACCTGTCACTTCGAACACCTGCTTTACGCCTTCCTGCAAGTTCTTTATAGTCATCTTTCCACCCGCAGCCATGCTTGCCTTACGCAGCGAAAGGAACAGGCGAAGACCTGAAGACGAGATATAATCCATGCATTCGCAGTCCATCACGATATGCTTTCCAGCATTGTCGAGCAACGGTTTCATGTCCTGAGCAAACTGCACAGAAGTGGCGGTATCGAGTCTGCCTTCTATCAAGGCATTGATAACATCAGAAGTTTCTTTTATAGTTAGAGTCATGCGCTAATAAAGTATTTCATCATTTTAGTTGAGGGCGCAAAATTACATATAAAGAACGATACCACCAAATATTTACAAACAAAAGTGACACCAAGCCCGAATCACAGGTCCCTTTTTCGTTCTAAGCCATGCAACTTCCCCTATTCTTCTTCCTCCACATCATCCTCCTCTGCATCATCCACATCGTCCTCAGATAGACCTTTATACCTTTCAGGCATAACATTCAAAGCCTCAATAGCATTTTGATTGCCAAATGGGTATTCACCACCGCGGTTGACATTTCCGTGAGACATAAGCACGATAGCACAGTTCTTAGCCATAGCATCATCAGGATGAGACTCCAGATACTTCAAGACAGTCTTGAAACACAACTTGCGATACTCATTGTACATATCATTTGGAATTCTCGAATCGCGAGACATACCATACTCTGGCTGAATCAAAGTACGCCACACAAGCCATACATTAGGCAACAACGGGCTATACTTCTTGCTGTGCATCAGTCGTTCAGCCACAGCAATAATCCAATAGTCATCCGAAGGCGAAAACTCATTATTTGCCCACATCATCAATAAGGCAGTCTGGTCCACGAAGGTTTCACAATCGCACATCGCCTTCAGCACAATGCCAAGACGATCATCACCACCTGCCTTTTCATATCGAGCCATCACCTTCTCTGCAGGAGCTACAATCTTATCAAACGAAGCATTGTACTCCTTTTCAAATGCCTCCTCATCCTCACATGCCTTAGGCATAAACTCAACACACGATTCAAAGAACTCATTGTACAAAACTCCAGGATTATAGTCATCATTCTCCTCCCATTCCTCCGGAGCAATCAGCATATCCTCATTCATCTCGAGAACATAATGCTTAGCCGCCTCACTCAACTTCTTGTCCCTAATCACATCTGTATTCATGCCCAAATTGGCATTACGCATCTCGTCCGTCTGGTATTCAGCATCCCCCGTAGCAACAAGTCTGCACCACACATCAAAATTGGTCCATACAGCATTAAGCAGAGCAAAAGAATTATAGCTATCCTGAGCCTTACTCAAGAACTCATCCTTCGAGTACTTATACTCAGGCAGTTCCACGAAGTGTTCATTATCCTCAAAGAGATACATATAGCTATCATCCGGATAGAATTGTTCACTCTCTGGGAGAGCAGCATTCATCTTCTCTCTCAGGTCGTTGAACAAAGAATCGTCGCTCCATTCAGGCACCACATTCCTTGTACTCTCATACAGTTCCATCACATCCGACAGATCCACAGGAGCATTGTTGTCAACAGTCTCATTACCCTTACAGTTCACAAGCAAGATGCACACAAGCAGTGCAAAAAACCTTCCATACTTTTTCATAGCCATAATCTCGTTTTTTTGTCAAATTAAACAATGGCGCAAAAGTACGACTTTTTTCAATACCAACACAACTTTTACACCACTTTTTTTTATGTTTCCTAGCAAAATAAATAAAATACCATAATAGCATTTATATAGAAATAACACGATGCAGGACTCGATGATTCGGGTCCTGCATCTGTGTGTGTATATAAGTATGAGTGTATTACAACTTGCGGATGTATGTGAAGAGGTAGGCAACACCTACAGCCATGACGAGGACGGCACCTGCCTGGCCCATAGCGTCGCTGGCAATACCCATGAGGATTGGGAAGAGGGTACCTCCGAAGAGGCCCATAATCATGAGTCCTGACACTTCGTTCTGCTTCTGTGGTTCTGCCTCAAGGGCTGTGGCGAAACACATAGAGAAGATGTTGGAGTTGCCGTAGCCTACGAGGGCAATGGCTGCATAGAGCATCCACTGGGTTGTGCCGAAGTAGAGACCGAGCATGGAGAGTGCCATCATCACTACGGAGATGATGAAGAAGGTGCGTGTCTTGAGGGCACGGAGAAGCATAGAACCTGTGAAGCAACCGATGGTACGGAAGATGAAGTAGAGCGATGTGGCAAAGCCTGCCTGCTCAAGTGACCATCCGAGGCGTTCCATGAGAATCTTTGGTGCTGTGGTGTTGGTACCTACATCGATGCCCACATGACACATGATGCCGAGGAAGCTCAAGAGTACCACTGGCTTGGCGAGAAGTTTGAAGCACTCTGCAAACTGCTTGCCTACGCTCTGGTTAGCTGCTTCTGCTGGTTCCTCCTCGATGGATGTGCCAAAGAGGATGGAAGTGGCGAGAGCACCTATCACGAAGTAGATGACAAACAGTATGCGCCAGTCGTAGCCAAAGGTTGGTATGGCTGCTGTTGCTCCCCAACCTGCGATGATTGGTGCCATGAAACTGGCGATTGCCTTGATGAACTGTCCGAAGGTGAGGGTGGAAGCCATGTTGCCACCTTTAAGCACGCATGTAACGAGTGGGTTGAGTGATGTCTGCATCACGGCATTTCCTATACCGAGAAGGCAGAAGGACACGACCATGATAGGGAGTGAATTGCCGAAGAGTGGAAGGAGGAGTGCTGCCACTGTAACGGCGAGGCTGACAAGCACTGTGTTCTTACGTCCTATCTTGTTCATGAGCATACCTGTTGGCACGCTGAAGAGGAGGAACCAGAAGAACACGAGTCCTGTGAGGGTGTTGGCGAAGGAATCAGAGAGGTTGAAATCCTGCTTAACATAGTTGCTCGCAATGCCGACAAGGTCAACAAAACCCATGGCAAAGAAGCAGAGCATAACGCTCAATATGGCTATTTTATTATTGCTTTTCATAAATGAATAAAATTATGTTTTTTATTTGTCAAGAATTAGAGAATTAGAGAATTTTTCTTTTTGGATTAATAAGAATTTTCAAAGCTTTGCTTTTGAATGCCTTCCGGATGGTCTTCAATGCCAAAGGCATGGCAATTCTCATTAAATCAAATGACTATAGTATAGCTAAAAAAATCTTAAATTCTCTAATTCTTGACAAAATAAAACCTACTACTTTACACTTATTTTATCAAGTTTTGACTTAGGGAATACGAGGTTTGTAAGCACCACCTCGCCATTGTTGCCGAATACCTCGACTGATGAGTTGTCGATGAAGAGGCGGAGCGAGGTGAGTTTGCGGTGAACTGGGGCTGTAGTCTTGCCTGCAAAACCCTTTCCGAAATCCACCTTGCCACTCTTGCTGCGGTCGAAGGAGAGTGTCATAGCCTTCTGGTCGTAAGTGATGACTGCCTCTTCACCCTCAGCGTTTGAGAGGGTAACGGTACAAGAACCCTTAACCTTAATCTGCTTGTCGAGACCTGCCTTGTCGTACTCTGGTGCTGGACGCGAACCGAGGAAGTACTGCTTGCCTACCTTGTAGAGGAATGGATCGCGAACGATAGAGTTGGCTGAACGGTACTGAGTGGTTGGAACATCATTAGCATAATCCCAGTTTGACATCCATGCAATCATAGGCTGACGACCGTTTGGTGCATTTGAGAATGAAACGGTAGCGTAGTGGTCCTTACCATAGTCCTGCCAGAGAGCGTTGCCATCAGCGTAGCGAGCCTCGCTGTCAACTGTGAACTTATGACCGTCGAAGTCGCCCACGAAGTACTGAGTAGCAGAACCGCCATAGATGAAGCCAGGGTTGATGTTGCAGATGAGAATCCACTTTGATTTACCAGTCTTCTTACCATTTACCATTTCAGGTACTCGCATGAGGTCTGGACATTCCCATACACCACCATGACAACCGAGTTCCTGGCCGAAACGGCTCTCTTCCTTCCAGTCCTTGAGGTTTGGAGAAGAGTAGATGCGCATCTCCTGACCTACAGCAAGGATGAGGTTCCAAGCCTTGATGTCCTCGTTCCAGAACATGTTAGGGTCGCGGAAGTCCTTCTCCTCACAAGTGAGGACAGGGTTGCCTTCGTACTTTGTGAATGTCTTGCCACCATCGTGTGAATAAGCGAGGCACTGAGCCTGTACATCACCACCGAATGGTGTTGGACGGCTTGATGTGTACATAGCGATGACTGCACCCTTACCAAAACCTACGGTGTTGTTGTGATCGACTACACATGAACCAGAGAACATTGTTCCCCAACCATCAGGAGCGAGAGCGATGCCTTCATCCTTCCAGTTGATGAGGTCGGTACTTGTAGAGTGTGCCCAGTGCATGTTGCCCCAGAGCGAACCGTAAGGGTTGTACTGGTAGTAGAGGTGCCATGTGCCATCGAGATAGAACATACCGTTAGGGTCGTTCATCCATGCACGCTTAGGAGTGTGGTGGAACGAAGGACGGAATGGTTCGTTGATGAGCTTGTAGTTGGTATCGCTATTCTGAGCGATGTTCTTGAAACAGATGCAACCTGTTGGTACATTCTGCACAACGACCTTGAGAGAACCCTTGTTCTGGTACGCCTGGAGGTCGAGAGACACATAGTAGTCCACCTTCTCACGAGCCATACGAACATTCTGTTCCATCATGAGGTTGTTGTTAAGGAGAATCTGCACCTTGCCCTCAGGAGCACTGTCCTGAATAGGAAGCCAGAGGTAGCGTCCCTCAGCCTTTGGAGTGATGATACTCTGTTCACAAGCCTGAGGAGTGATGGTCTGAGCATTCAAACCACCATCGATGACTGCACCTGCAGGAAGTGCTAACAATGCTGTCATCAAGCATTTACTGAATAGATTTTTCATTGTATTACGTTATTTGATTAATTACCAGATTGATTTCATTTGCCATACGGCAAGGTCGTACTTTGTACCCTTTCCGAGGCTGAAGAGTTGCATGCCAGTATTGGAATCGGCTGCAAAGGTTGCTAATGAGAATACGCTCACTCCATCTTCGGAGAATATCTCCACACAACACTTATCGACAAAGATGCGCAGGTTGAGTTTTCCGTTGATAGGAGCAATCTTTGAGTGGCATGTGCGTTCAAATTTCACCATGTCGAAGTCTGCCACCTGAGTGCGGTCAACCACGAGCGACTGGCTTTCTGTGTCGTATGTCACGGCGAGTTTGCGTCCTCCACCTACGCAGAGATTGAGTCCGAATGTGTTCGATACGGAGCAATCGAACGAAACCTGTGCCTCGTAAGTATTGCCTAATGCCTTTACAGGAGTGATGTCCTTGATGCCAGCAGATAGTTTGCCGTTGCTGCTGATGGATTTGCCACGAAGCATTTCAATGTCCTTCTTTGGCTGCTGAGCAATGCGCCATCCGTCTTTAGTATCACGAAGAGACAGGCGGCGAGGGACAGACCAGAAGCCTTTTCCGTAGGTCTGAGGAAGGAGACGGCAGTAGGTCCAGTTGGACATCCATCCTATGCTATAGACCTCGCCTCCGAGAGTTCCATCGAAATCCTTGAATGTACGAGAGGCATAGAAGTCTGGAGCGCAGTCCATATACACACCAGTCTCGTCCTGCAAGCCTTCAGCTGTGAATGTCTTGCCATCGAACTCGCCAACGAAGTATTGTTCGTTGTCCCAATCGACAGACACGACAAGCACCCACTTCTCCTTACCTTGCTGAGGACCGTTCTCTACTTTCAGTTTGAAGATATCAGGACACTCAAAACAACGGTATGTACGTCCTGCAGGTCCGAAGTCGCTGAGCCAAGTCCAGTGCTTGAGGTCAGGGGATGAGTAGAATGCAACCTTGCTTTCGAGAGTCTTGCTCACTACCATAATCCATTGCTGGGACTCTGCATGCCAGATGACTGTTGGATCACGGAAATCCTGATAGCCAATATCGAGTACAGGGTTGCCATCGTAATATGTGAACGAACGACCATGGTCGTGGCTCACGGTAAGACCTTGCGACTGATTCTTTCGGGCATCATCATGGAAGGTGAGGCATGAGATGTAGGAACCCGCACCAAAGCCTGCTGTGTTGTTGACATCAGCCACTACACAGCCAGTCCAGCAACCGAGTCCCTTTGGAACATCATTCTGCACATATCGACTCACCTCGTTGAAGTGAACGAGGTCTGTGGATTCTGCACATCCCCACCAGTAGCAGTGATACTTGCCTTCATAGTAGAGGAAACCGCAAGGGTCGCTTATCCAACCTTTCTTTGCGCTGAAATGATACTGGTTGCGATAGTGTTCATGATAAAGCGAATCAGCTCCCGCAGTCTCCTGTCCAAAGAGAAGGACAGGAGCCGCGAAAGCCATTAAGCAGATTATGCGAATTGTCTTGGAAACAAGATTCATCGATATACGGATGCTACGGGATTAGTACTGAGATACCTTAACGTCGCTGATAGTGACATCATTGAAGTATGTGTTGATAGACCAACAGTTCTTCTGAAGACCGTAGATACGCTGAGTGCAACCATAGTCGCCGTTAATGTACATTGTGACAACAGAGTTATCAGTGTAGATATCAACATGGTAAGTATTGTCAGCAGGACGTGGGAAGATGTAGCCATCAGCACCAGGGATGAAGCCCTTGCCCATATAGCCGTTCTGTTCGAAGTTGACCTTGCGACGACCATTCTCCCACTCTGGGTTGACAACGAGAGTGTAGTACTTTCCATCTTCAGCCTCAATCTGAGTTGGCTGACCAGAGTTCTTGTCAATTTCAGTAACAAGTCTTGAACCGCGACAGAAGCTGATGCCGAAGCGGTCGCCATCGTTAGCAGTCTTAGCTGTGAACGAGATGTGGTTGTGTGTGCCGAGACGGTTGTACCAAACACAGTCTTCTTCAGTCTTCATAACCTTAACCTCTACAGGCTTGTTGTACTTAGCAGCCATTGCAGGTACCTCACCTATTGTAAGTGTACCGTCAGCATGCTGAATGAGCTTGTGGCAAACGAGAGCACCTGACCATTCTGGCTCGTTCTTCTGACCATTCTGCCCATTACCTACGTTGATATTCTTGTCATCGTTAGTTACACCTGAACGATATGGAGACCAACCCCAGATGTAACGGTCTGTACCATTGGAAGCAGTCTTACCTGCATAGAAAGCACGAGAGTCGAGAACACCTTCCTTGTCATCCTTTGGCCACCAGCGACCTGGATCAGTGAAGCAGATTTTCAAGTCCCACCATGACTTAGCCATCATGTACTTAACCTTGCGGCTCCAATCTGTACGCAAAGCTTCGCTATAAACGAGATACCAGTAGTCGCCCATCTTGAAGATGTCTGGACACTCACACATACGGTCCCAAATCATAGGGAAACTGCCTACGTGAGTCCAGTCCTTCATGTTGTCTGATTCGAACTCAGCGAACTTGAGGTTGCTTGAGATAACCATGTGCCACTTGCCATCTTCCGCCTTGAAGATCTGTGGGTCGCGGAAATCTGTATCAGAATAGCCATAATCAGCACCCTTGAGAACCCATGCCTTATCCTTAGTCCAGGTCTTGAAGTCTGGTGATGTTGCACGCATCACTACTTCCTTTGTAGTGTGGCCTGTGTAGTAGATGTAGTAGAGACCATCAGCCTCGTTGTATAAAGCGCAACCTGTACCGAGAGCAGCATCAGCCTCGCCTCTTGACTTACCTGTAGGGAGCACCTCGCCGAGTCCCTGATAGTTAGCGCAGTCCTTAGTGCTAACACCATAGAATGGGTGGAAGCAGTAAGGGTCGTTGTTGTTGAACTCCTGAAGATAGAGAATCTTGAACTCGCCTGCCTTCTGATCGTAGAATGGCATAGGGTCACCTACACGACCGATTTCTGGCTTGTAGTAAGTGCTGAAGCTTGCATCCTCAGTAGGAGTGAAGAACGTTGTTGTGCCGTTCCAATCCTTAGGAGTATCACCTTCGAATTTTTCTCCGCTGCACGCTGTCAGCGTGAGAGCTGACAGCATGAGACCTGATAATATGATATT
>CALBJW010000136.1 GCA_937893145.1 uncultured Prevotellaceae bacterium
TAGCTCGCCAGGCTCATAACCTGGAGGTCGTTCGTTCGAGTCGAGCCCCCGCAACCAATTTTCAGAAAAATGCTTTCATTTGAAGGCATTTTTCTTTTTTATATACAGTTTCTACAGTCCACGCAAAAAGAAAATTCAATTTATCTCGTCACTCGTCATTTTCGGAGACATTTATCTATCGTTTAATGCATTACAAGATGACGAGTACTATTTCACTCATCACTCACTCGTCATAATTAGAATAAAATAAGAAAATAGATAGACAATTAAGAATTTTCATCCCCATCTCCATGCATACAAGTCATTGCTTTCAAGAAAATGACAGATGAAAGTCATACGGTTGACAGGCGACTGTCATATAGGTTGACAGTCGTCTGTCAATACTTTGACATAGCAAAATGTTTTAATAAATAAACCTACCCCACCCTTCAGAGAGAAGAGATGGGGTAGATTCATTATAGAAATAGGATATATTCATCAGAGTGATAGGATATATTCATTAAAGAGATGATATATATTCATTATGTTAGATTCTTCTTGTTTATTTCACAAGAACCTTCTTACCATTAATTATATATATACCACGAGTTGGAGCCTCAACACGGCGACCTTGCAAGTCGTAGATAGGAGCATTGGTTGTGTTGTCTGTTTCAATGGTAGGAATATCAGTAAGGTTGACACCACCGAGACCTTCTGCAAATCCTGCATAAGCATGCTTGCGATAGTAGTCGAGAGTCCAGATACCTACTGGTGTGTTTGCTCTCCATCCACTACCGCTTGGCGAGTCTGTAGGACACCATTGGCATATACCCCACTGCTGTGCAGGAGGAATGATTGTAAGATACTGCTGGATAATCCACTTGTAGAAATTCATCATGTTCTTGTGTCCAGTCTCAGTCATGTTTGCTGTTGGCACATCATCGCCATTTTTATCCTTGTAACCCATATCCAACTCACTAACACGAACAAACTTACCTGTAGCAGCCATAAGTTTGAACATATTAGTAATAGCATTCCTCTTACTTGTTTGAGTAGTAGCATTCTCGTAGTAAGAGATATGCATCTGAGTGCCGATACCATCAATATAAGTTACGCCATCAGACTCCCACTTCTTTATCCAGTTGATAAGAGACTTAAGTTTTTTGTTCTGGTCCCAGTCGCTTTCAAGATTATAGTCGTTTATAAAGAGTTTGATGTCCTCAGGACCATACTTGCGAGCCAAGCGAACAGCCTGACGAACATACTCCAAGTCGCCCATATAATCCTGCCAATAGAAAGCACTACCACCAACATCCCAAGTTGTACCACCTGGCACATAACCATCTCTATGCTGAAGTGTGTAATTACCCTGACCATCATTTCCGCCACCCGAGATAGCTTCATTAACAACATCCCAAGCTTTTACCTTACCTTCGCATGCAGACATCATGCCACTAATCCACTTGTCCATAGCATATACAAGAGTATCGTGTACCTCTTCTGCAGTAAGAGGAATAGTAGAAGGAACATAAACATAACTTATACGGTCGGTGATGCTTGAACTTACCACCGCACCACGAGCAGTCTTCTGCTTGAATGAAGAGACATCAGTACCCTCAAGGCTACCATTAACGACTTTTTCCACACCGTTAATCTTCAAACTTATATTATCAAAATAATACTTGTTTGCACCCGCAAACTCATTAAGATTAAAGGCAATAGAACTACCTGCAGCCTCAAATGTTCCACTGCTCTTAAATGTTTTCCAATCGGTAGTGAACTCCACATCGCCCACACCTACATAATGAACATACGAGCCAGGTGTTGTATGAATTTGTGTTGTAGCCTTTGCTGCCTCTTCAGCACGAACATCAGCAGAGAACTCATACTTCGCTCCCTTAGCAAAATTACCAGTCAGAATCCAGAACTGGTTGTCCCATGCTTCCTCAACCTTTGCATCAGCATCAACAACAATGCAACGACGGTCCTCAGTAACAGTCTTGCCCTTTACTAAATTTTGGAACTCAACCTTTTTAATATATATGTCACCCAAGAAACTACCACTCTGAAGAAGAAGGAAACTACTCTCATAAACATTGGTGAAAGTAACTGCAACATCCTGCCATTCATTTGTAAACTTCACAGTAGTAGATGGTCCACCATTCCAATCACCAAGCTTTGCAGTCAAAGAACCAGCAGCAGAACCCTTAATTGTCATGACCATTCTGACAGTACTACCCTTTTGAGCAAGGATATTATCCATAGCAACATACTGCACTAAATAATTCTGAGAAGCCTTCTGTGTTGTGGTAACTTTCATACCATTCGTGTTATCGAATGTGATGTTATAGTGATATTGAGCATAGTCTGCATGCCATCCCACACTTTTGTCCGAGATGAAATTCTTCATGGCAAATGTCTTATACATAGTCACATCACTATCTGCAAGCGGTGGTGCAGGCTTATCTTTAATCAAAGAACTGAGCCATGCAATAGGTTGCTGCGAGTGCCAAGCCAATGTATGCCCATACACATTAAGACCTGCAGCAGTAGCAGTATTAACATAATTAGTGACTGTAGAGAATGACATAGAACCATTGCTGCCAACACAAGAAGACATTTTCATTGCATTTCCCGCAACCGTCTCTGTAAAGTTCGCATTTGTCGCCTTATAGACAATACCCTTCTTGAGGTATTCGCTTACTGTAGTTCCTATACCAAGCTTGAAGTTAGGATACTTTTCGTAGTTGATGTAATCCTTCAGATTACCATACTCCTTGAGATAGTCATAGTTAGAGTTAGTCGGAATGCCTATCTCATACTTTTCTTGAGCCTTTGCTCCTATAGCCATCATCACAGCCAACGAAGCAACAAACAATTTTACTTTCATGATTATTCTTTGATTTGAAACTTGGTGCAAAAATAACACAATTATATGAGACCTACAACAAAAACACATTACTATTTAGCAAAAACAAAAGCACTTCTTTCTCAGTTATAAGAATATTTTGTAATTTTGCAAAGTTAAGAAAAACAATAAGAAACATGAAAAGACTGAAAATAATTGCACTATGTGCCTTAATGTCGAATGCAACAATGATAGCACAAGACAAGTTTCATTTTGGAACAAATGCGAACCCGGAAGGAGTCACAATAGATGTTGATTCAAAGGGTTTCATCATTGGTGGCGAGAGAGTGTTGCCTGTGATGGGCGAGATTCACTATAGTCGTGTGCCTCAACAAGACTGGAGACGCGAAATCAGAAAGATGAAAGCAGGTGGAATTACTGTAGTTTCAACTTATGTATTCTGGATTCACCACGAACCAGTCGAGGGACAATGGAACTGGAGTGGAAACAACAACCTTCATCGTTTCCTTGAGATTTGCAAGGAGGAAGGGATGCCTGTAGTGCTTAGAGTTGGTCCTTTCTGTCATGGCGAAGTGTACCAGGGCGGCTTTCCTGTATGGCTCGTGCAGAAGGCATTAAGCAATCCAAAGGAATACAAGTTGAGGAGTGAGTCACCAGGTTTCTTGGCTGCCACACGATTGTTGTACAGCAATATCTACGCTCAGGCAAACGATATGATGTGGAAGAACGGTGGTACGATAATTGGTATGCAGATAGAAAATGAATGTCGTGGTCCGTGGTCGTACTACATGAAACTCAAGAACATGGCAACACAAATTGGTTTCGACCTTCCGTTCTACACTCGCACAGGATGGCCTAAGTTGAATGGAAAGGAAGAGTTTGGCAAGATGTTGCCTCTATACGGAGACTATGCCGATGGTTTCTGGGATAGAGTGCTGAAGGACATGCCTGGCGATTACGCAAAAGCATTCGTGATGAAGGACGCAAGACTTAGCACCGTGATTGCAACAGAGACATTCAGCAAAGACGAACTGGAAGAAAGCAAGATGAAGTCAGCAGAGGAATACCCTTACCTCACCTGTGAACTTGGTGGTGGTATGATGCCAGCATACCATAGACGAATAAACATCTCGGGCAAAGAGATTATGCCACTCGCTATCTGCAAACTTGGTTCGGGAAGCAATCTGCCTGGATACTATATGTATCATGGTGGTACAAACCCATATTGTGAGGAGCATACGATGGCAGAGACACAGGCTTCGCCCGTAACTAACTACAACGATATGCCACTAATGTCATACGATTTCCAGTCGCCTCTTGGAGAGATGGGACAGTTGAACGAGACAGCCTTCCACGAGAGTCGTTGGTTGCATCAGTTCCTCAAGGACTGGGGCGGGGAACTTGCCGTGATGGATGTAGATACTTTATCCGAACACTATGCTCGCAGAGGATGCTTTGAGTTCCGCAACGACTATGTGCGTATCTTGAACGAAGAAGGCACAGCAAGTGTGACAATGAAAGACATGGAGTGGGAAGGCATGAAGTTGACTTCCAATTCCGTGCAACCATTTGCAAAGGCTGATGGTGGACTTTACCTCATCACCGTTAAAGGACAAAAGAAGTACCAGCTCAAGGTGGACGGTAAGGTTGTGAACCTCAAGTTGGACAAGGCTGTCAAGGTGAAGGGAAAGAACATCACATTGCTCTCTTACGAAAAGGCGAAGAAGGCATTTGTTATTGATGGCAAGATGCTTTATGCAAATAATGGTGGTATATTATATAAAGGTGATGGTGGCGAAGTTGTTGAAGAATGTTGGACAGAATGCCAGAATATCAAGATAGACTGCAAGAAGGTTAAAGACACAGACGGATTGCGTGAGGTTAAGATGGGTGGTCAGAAGGTAGCGGCGATGCCTACTGATGCCGACTTCGACAAGGCTGCCGTTTGGAGCATCAACCTTAGTGCGGAGGCAGGTCCTTCAATCAAGCGAAACGGAATGATGACTATGGACCTTCAGCCTTCCCCACTCGACGAACCAGATGATTACTTCTTGGAGATAAATTATAAGGGCGATGTAGCTCGACTATACGCTGATGGCAAACTCGTTGAAGATAACTTCTGGAATGGAAAACGAATGCTGGTTCGCCTCTCTGCCATTGCAGGCAAGAAGATTGAGCTGAAGATTCTTCCTCTCGGAAAGGACTACCCAATATATTTGCAGAAAGAACAGAAGGCAGAACTCGATAAGGCTGGTGAGATGCTTCTGTCGTTGGATAGTGTCAGAGTGATTAAGCGATAAACATGCTGATAATATAAAATAACGACCATCAAAATGTTGATGGTCGTTATTTTATTGTATGTAAGATACTGATTAGTAAATTACCTTCTTTCCATTTACAATATAAATGCCCTTGCTTGCCTTTTCTACTCGACGACCTGAGAGATCGAAGATTGCATTGTCGTTTGAAGAAGCAGAAATGTTCTCAATAGCAGTAGCGTCTTCAATTACAAATCCTTTCACCTCCTGCACTTCTGCAGGAAGAGTGAGGTAGCAGTGGTTTGCCTTTACGAGAGTCTTATCAGTCTCAACAACTTTATAGAAGTTTACTGCATCTTGATTCTGAAGCACGAAACTGCCTACAGGAGCGTATGTGTCGGCATATACACCCTGCAAATAAGTGCTTGTAGGAGTGCCATCAACATAAGTACCCTGAATAGTTGTGTCGATGCCATTCTCTGCATATACTACATAAGGGGTGTTGGCTGTGATGGAGGTCTGACTTCTGAGGGTGAGTTCGTTATTGGCTGAAAGTCCTGTGACTTCATATACCTTAATGCCATCAGGGAGGGTTGTCAAGCGGAATGGAACTGCGAGTGTAGCCCACTTGGCTGTAGCATCAACATGGAGCGGTGCTGTAGCCTGAGAAGTGACTTTCCATGATGCGCCATAACTCATAGATGTGTAGTTGTTGGCATCACGGAAAGCGCCAGCTGGAATATCCAAAGTATATGTTCCTGTGACTGTTGTGCCACCTACATCCTTACCATCTACAATGCCTTCAAACCATTGTGAGAAGACTATATCACACGAACCATCAGAGTTGTATATCCAGTTCGAGATCTTACCCTGTGCCGCATTGCCCTTATATACCTCGATGAGCGAGCCGTCACACTTCACGATTGGATGTTCTGCCACTACATGGAAGTACATATCGAGCTTATTGACTGTACCTCCACTCTCTACTCCGCGGTTAGTGACAGATATGATAGAGAAAGGTTCGTCGTAAGGCTTCTGGATGATCCATGAGCATACATATTCCTCGTTCACCAAGCGCTCGCCAGTTTCTGCATTTGTATATTCGAATGTGCCGGCAGGGATGGTGAGAACCCATTCGCCCTCCATAGTCAGCGAACCCGAGAAGAATGGGAATCCGATTGAGGCATCTGTGCTGGTGTAATAGCTGTTAGGATAGATGCGATTCTTCTCAGCATCATAGCGTGCTCCGCTATTCTTGTCCACAAGGCTGATAGTGGTGTTGCCGAGATACTGAGCCTCATGTTCGAGAGTTACACTGAATACAGAAATCAAACTTTCAGTTGTGCTTCCGCTTGGTATTCCCGAATATTGATTACCATTACACACACTGAGCACCTTGAATGTTCCGTCTGCCCACACGGAGCATGGAATAATCATACACGCAATCAAAAGGATTGCAGAAAATATAGACTTTTTCATAAACTTATTGTAATTATTTTCTTAACACATATTCTACCGATTCACGAATCTTCTCCCCACGAAGACCACGCTTGAGGATAAGACCATCAGGCGAGAAAAGGATAATTTCTGGAATACCATCAATGCTGTAAGCATCAGTACCAGCAGCCTGAGCATTGATTATCTGTGGGTACTTGATACCAAGTTCCTTGATTGCCTTCTCTGTGTCTGCAGGTTTATCCCACGAAGCAACACCAACAACCTCGAAGTTATCACCAGCATATTCTTCATAAATGTCGATGAGATTTGGTATCTCGCCACGGCAAGGGCCACACCAACTTGCCCAGAAGTCAACAAGAACATACTTGCCTTTGCCTACATAGTCGGAGAGTTTCTGAGTCTTTCCTTTGTATTCCGCCTCAAAATCAACGAACTTAGAACCCTCTGATGTTGATGCAGCTTTGTCCATTGCCTCTTTGAACTCCTTGCCTTTAGCACACTTTTTGTTTCGGCTGCACATCTTATCAAAAAGGTCCTGTACAAGTTTTCCATCAAGAACAGAAGTAAAGTCGGAACATGCGAGAATAAAGAGCGAACTGATGTCGTCCTTATGTTCATCAACATATTTCGCAAGCATAGACTTTGCATTCTCGTAGGTGAAAGTTGGTTTTTGCGATGCTTCAAGAATACTCTTATAGAGAGCAAACACTTCATCGTTGAGAGGAGCGCCTGTAGCACATCCGTACTCTTCATCCATCACAATGTTTCCTTTTTCAAGAATGAGGTCAGCCTTGAGTGATGTAGCTTCTCCATTGTTGCTTACAAACACCTCAAGACAACCTATTTCTGGTTCTTCCACATCGCCAGAGATAGAGAGTTGTCCATCCTTAAATTCTGTGGACTTTGCATTCTGCTCCGTACCAATGCTGATGATAGCAGAGTCGAGAGAGTAGCCCTGTTCTTCAATAGAACTAAGATTCCATTTTACCGTATATGGATTCTTACTTCTGCATCCTGCTAAGATAAACATTGAAACGAGAACTACCACTAATAGTAATACGTTCTTTTTCATAATATATAAATAATTTTTAGAGATTATTATTCGCTTTTTGCCTTGCTCTGGTTTACAAGATATACACCAGTGAAGACAAGCACCACTGCAAGAGCCTGTCGCCATCCGAACACAGCAAGACCAGCAGCAACACTCACTCCGCAAGCCACGATAGGCTGAACATAGTTGTACATCGCGATGACTGTTGGTCGCAATATCTTCTGAGCATGAATACTGAAAATGTATGCAAAGAATGTTCCTCCTACGACTACGAATGCAGTCTCAAGGTATGTCTTCAGTGTTATTTCAGTCCAAGGAAGTGCTGCCACCTTATTAAATGTAAACGGAAGAATGACGATAGTAGCAAATGTTATCATCCACTTCATACAAGTTATCACAGAATACTTGCTAATGAGTTTCTTGAAGAAAGTGAGATAAACGGCAAACGAGCATTGTGCCACAAGGCACATCAAGTCGCCCTTCAGCGTGCCTGCCCTACCATCAACCGAAGCGATGCTTGCCGTGATGAGCAGAATGGCTCCCGCAGCACCTACCAACACACCAAGTGCTTTCTTTCCCGTGATAGGTTCGCCAAGAGCAATGAAGGCAAGAAGCATGGTTGTGAATGGCAAGGTTGTTGTCACAATACTCGCATTAACAGGTGATGTGAGACTAAGTCCTACGGTATAGTTGCACTGATTGAAGACAATAGCAAACATACCCGCCCCGAAGAGTTTCAGGAGGTCTTTGCGTTCCACCTTCTCAGTTTTAGTGAATAGAGAAGCCAACCAGAAGCACACCATTGCTCCTGCCACACGGAAAGTCACCATCTCCAGTCCTGGGATGCCATGTATCATAGCATCCTTACCCAATGGAGCCATCAGTCCCCAGATGGCACATGCAGCAACCATACATAAGTGGCCGAGTACGGTGTTTGGCTTTTTTGTCACAATAATTCTATTTGAATTTATAATGAATCTACAATAATTCTACCGCTTGAATCAACTTTGTTGAATTGCTTCCCTTGATGAGGATAAGCTTGTCCTTAGGCTTGCTTTCTGCTATCGAAGCCTTAACAGCCTCAATATCCTTATGAGTCATGCTGTCGCCCCACTCCTCACCAACGTACCAAACGGTTTCAATGCCGCACGAGTTGACAAGTTCAACGATGGACTTATGTTCCTCTACCGAAGCATCACCAAGTTCACGCATCGCACCGAGAATGCACATCTTGTGGTCTGCCTTGATGACACGGAAGTTCTCGAGTGCCGCCCTCATACTTGTAGGATTAGCGTTGTAGGCATCCACCACAAGACGGTTGTCGGTTGTCACAGTGAGTTGTGAACGGTTGTTAGAAGGAGAATATTCCGAAAGAGCAGCACAGATGTCATCTGCAGAAACAGCGAAGAGAGTACCTATGGTTGCTGCAGCAAGTGCATTATCGATATTGTACGAACCGATGAGTTGAGTCTGCACCTCCATCGGAGAGAATGCCGAAGGCTGAGTGTTCCAAGCAAACTTGAGGAAAGGATTGCACTCGATGAACTCACCCTTTACAAGAAGTTTGGCATCTTCCTTCTGTCCATAGCGAACAAGTCGAAGGTCGTTTGCGATACCCTTGAGATATTCATTGTCATTATTGATAAACACAGTGCCGTGGTCTTCGCGAAGATAATCGTAGAGCTCACCCTTAGTCTTTATCACACCTTCAAACGAGCCAAACCCAAGCAAGTGAGCCTTGCCCACATTAGTGATAATACCGTAGTCGGGCTGAACGATGTTGACAAGAGTCTTGATTTCACCAGGATGGTTAGCACCCATCTCGATGACTGCTATCTGGTGCTCCTTTGTGAGACGAAGAAGAGTCTTTGGCACACCGATATGATTGTTGAAGTTGCCCTGAGTGTAGAGTACATTATACTTCTTCGATAGCACCGCAGCAATAAGTTCCTTTGTGGTAGTCTTGCCATTAGTGCCTGTCACACCCACGATGGTAGTGCCGAGTTGACAGCGATGATGGTTGGCAAGTTGCTGAAGAGTGAGAAGTACATCAGTTGAAAGCACGAGTCGGTCCTTGACATCAGCCGCAGCACCTTCGTAAATCTCCTTATCATCAACTACTGCATACGCTGCTCCCTTCTCGAGAGAAGGTATTGCATACTGGTTTCCGTCGAATGTTTCACCCTTAAGAGCGAAGAAAATCGAACCCTCTGGCACATCGCGACTGTCTGTCGTGATTATTGGGTGTTCGATGAATATTTTGTATAGTTCTTCTATGTTCATAATTACATATTGTCAGTTATTTCGTGTGCAAAGTTATATTTTTATTTTTCATCTTTGGCATATTTTGCTGTAAAAAAGCCATAATGTGACAAAATCATCATAAATA
Organism: uncultured Prevotellaceae bacterium; assembly: GCA_937893145.1. Classification (GTDB taxonomy): domain Bacteria; phylum Bacteroidota; class Bacteroidia; order Bacteroidales; family Bacteroidaceae; genus Minthosoma. The sequence goes on from CALBJW010000136.1 coordinate 10,005, forward strand.
GGGATTGCAAATGTGGAATAAAAGTGCTTACTTTGCACGCTGAAACAAAAACAAAGAATAGGATAACCCTCCAAAAAGACTGTAAAATGACAAAGAAATCACTATATAAAGTTGCTCTGCTGATGCTCCTCGTGTGCATCAACATCTCGTGCAACGGACTCTTCGAAGGCATCTATGACAAGGTGCCAGAAGAAGATGATAGTGAGATGGAGGTGGATGAAAATTCCAATCTGCTTCATATAGTGAATCTGAACACTACCGACTATGGTTCGTGGATATATCTCGACCTCCACACGAAGCAGTTTACAGATACCATTCCGATGCCTACTACCCTCACAGGAACATGGGACGGACGTTCGGGCTTTGGCTATAAACACGGACTGAACGACTGGATGAGTGACATCAGTTTTGTGAAGACCGACACCCAACCAGATGCTGAACATTGGGACATAGCCATACACCATTTCGACATCAAGACCAATGGATGTGCTGCATACGAAACGGAATATTCATCGCTTGAGCAGTTGCCAGAGTCGAGTGCAGCCTTCGCTGATGCTCCCTTCACCGAAGATGAATGGACAGACCACCAGGTGCTTTACGACCTCAACGGCATGTTGAACTTCGATATTGGTTATCAGCAGAGTTATGTGAACATGGTACTGACTCGATGGGTAACAATGGAATTTTCCACACCTCCTCCCATCTACTCCGTTTCGGACAGAGTATATATCATTCGCTTGAAGGATGGTACATACGCAGCAATGAAACTTATCAACTACATGAAACCATCGGGGGCTAAGGGACACATGACCTTCGACATTATCTACCCATATTGATATTGACAAAGATAAAATACATATTACTGCTTGTTGGGATGCTATGTTCTTCCAACATCCTTGCAGACGAGATGGAGGACTCAATCTTCCATCTTGATGAGTTTGTGGTTACAGCTACTCGTACCCCAAAACTCCTGAAGGATGTGCCTATACAGACTCGCCTCATCACGGAGAGCGAGATAAAGAAGATGGATGCTACCAACATACAGGATATGCTTCAGCAGGAACTTCCAGGAGTGGAGTTTGCTTATGCCATGAATCAACAGGTCAACATGAACCTTGCAGGTTTTTCGGGACAAAGCGTACTCATACTCGTTGATGGGGAACGACTTGCGGGCGAAACAATGGACAACATCGATTTCTCTCGCCTTAATATGAATAATGTGGCTCGCATCGAGATTATCAAGGGAGCGCAGAGTGCGCTATATGGTAGCAATGCAGCAGGTGGAGTCATCAACATCATCACTAAGGATGCTACCAAACCGTGGTCTGTGAATGCTAATGCCCGACTGGCAGACCACAACGAGCAGAGATATGGTGGAAGCATAGGATTTAAGGCAGGTATGGTGAGCAATTCGTTCGATGTGCAGCACACCACGATTGACACCTACAATGTGTGTAACCATTACTCAGATGCTTGCCAGTTCAGGAATGTGTATGGTTATCGCACTTGGAACTTCAAGGACCGCCTTTCCATCCAACCACTTGACAACCTCAAACTCACAGCTCGACTCGGATATTTCTTCAAGGAGAGATACTACAACGTAGATATGCCAGACCGCTACCGCGACTTCACGGGCGGACTGCGTGGTGAATGGAGCATTTCGCAGAAGGACAATCTCGAATTGTCATACAACTTCGACCAATACGACAAGTCGGACTACCAGCGTATTCGCCAACTCGACATTCGTGATTACAGTAATGTGCAGCACACCTTCAGGACATTGTACAACAGACAGTCGAGAGAGAAGGACATGCTGACCGTTGGAGGAGATTTCATGCGTGACTACCTCTTGACATATCAGTTCGCTAACGATGCAAAGCATCAGTACACTGGCGACCTCTTTGCTCAGTACGACTGGAACATCAACAATCATTGGGAACTCATCGGTGCAGGGCGTTGGGATTACTTCTCGGATGGCAATCACTCGCAAGCAACGGGAAAGATTGGTTTCCGATACACATCAGGCAACTTGACTGTTCGAGGAGGATATTCGGGTGGCTTCCGTGCTCCTTCGCTCAAGGAAAAGTACATGCGATTCGACATGGAGGGAGCATTCTGGATTATTGGCAATCCAAATCTCGTGGCAGAGAAGTCGCATAACTTCAATGCAAGTGCAGAATACACATTGGGCAGATATAACTTCACCCTCTCCACCAACTACAATCTGGTGCATGATAAGTTGTCCAACACCCAACCTATGGTTTCGGCAGACAATCCCGACTTCAACTTTGTGCAGTATATCAATATAGATAACATGAAGGTGTTCTGTGTTGAGGCAACGGTTCAAGCCCATTGGGAGTGCGGTATTGCAGCACGAGTGTCGTACAACTTCACTCATGAAGATGTGGCAGGCAACAAGGTTTCACAATATGCACCAGCCCGTCCACATTCTCTCACCGCAAAGGTGGAGTGGAACAAGCGATGGTCTCGCTGGTACTCTTCCTATATCTCCCTCAACGGCAGAGTACTCGGAGGACTGACATACCCAACCGTTGAGATGGCTCCTCCGTACAAGACTTACGATGTTCACAATCCTGCTTACACAATCTGGAAACTCCAACTAACAAATCAGATACATGACCACTTCAATGTCAACCTTGCAGTCGATAACCTCTTCAACTATCGTCCAAAGGTGTATTACTACAACTCACCCATTACTACAGGCACAAACTTCATGGTTGGACTATCTTTTGACTTCTAAATTTTGTTGTTCACAGAAAAGGTTGTACCTTTGCACCGCAAAAATCACTAATACAAATTATTATTTTTTATGGTAAAGATTACAAAGATGCTTGCAGCGCTCATGTTTGCCCTGCTTGCAGTCACAATGGTAAGTTGTGATAAGGAAGAAAACGAATCAAAGAAGACAGCAGCAGAACTTGCTGAAGGCGAATACCAGACAAGTGTGACAAGTTCGGTACCTATGATGAACTACACCACCGATTGTGGCATGGGTTCTGTGAAGGTTATCGCAAAGACAGATTCAACAGTAGATGTTTATCTCCCTGAGTTCAATGTAAAGATAGAGTCAGAGATGGCAGGCAGACCAGTTAATTTGGCATTTGAGATTGGTGGAATGCTCATTTCTGATGTGCATGTACGCAAATCAACAGACGTGGATTCTTGGGTAGGAGTACAGTTTTCTAAAGACAACTTCCTTTCCGTGGCTGGTGACTTCAAGATTAACGGTTTGAAAGTAGCGGGCTATGTAGCACATGGAAAACTCCACCTCTCTGTCGAGTATCGTCCAGGCAATATGCCAGCAATGCTCAGCGTTGTCAGCATCTTCGAAAATGTAGTAAAATAACTATTAGAAAAGTCTTCCGCAAGAATGAGGCAAGTCTTCCGCAAGAATGAGGTCATTCTTGCGGAAGACTTGCCTTGTTTTTCCTATAGTTTTTTTGAATACTTAAAGAGCATGTAAAATGCCCTAATACATCACCTTCTTTCCGTTCACAATGTATATGCCCTTTGTTGGATTTGTGATGCGGCGACCGGAGAGGTCGTAGATGACATTTGATACTGAAGAAGGAGCTGCGATGTTATCAATAATGGTAACGGTAGGGTCGCCCAAGTAGTAGAGTTTGAAGTTGGAGAAACAAGTCCAGTCCGTTTCATGAGCAAGATTGCAACGAATACCCATCTTCACATCAGAGCCACTATCGTAAGGGATTGAGAAATCTACCGTATTATCGTACAGGTGCTTGTCGAAATAATACTTGGCAGCCTTAGTTGTTCCTGGCACATAAAGACTATTCTTCATCTGCACATCATAGACAGACAAGCGTTTCTCCTGCGAGGCATCAACGATATTCTTCAGTTTTACCGACTTGGTACGAGCATAGAAGTTAGTGTAGATGGTGCCAGTTGTTCCTTCCTTGATGTCACCCAACTTTAGGAAAGCCTGACAAGTAGCACGGTACTCACCCTTTGGGAGTTTGAAGAGAGAGTTCTGTCCGAAACGGAACTTACAACCATTGTATTCGCCACAGCCATCAGAACAGTTGAACGAGGTCTTTGCTTCCTCCTCTGTCCATCCTTCGTTTGAAGTGATAGCAGGATTGATGTATGCGAATGTCACATCGAACGGCTGAAGGGAATCGGTTGGCTGTGCATTGAAGAGGAATGTGGCTGCAGCATTTCTAAGAGTGTCAGCCATAGCAATATAAGCATCACTTTCCACGTCCATCAAGTTCAAGTCCTTGGCAGAAGCAATGTATGCTTGCAAAGACTGTGTAGCACCTTCTGCATAATCGGAGTGAGGTGTGTCGATGAGGTTCTGAACGCTTGCGATAAGTTCGGAAAGACGGTTCTTCAACAACTTCTTACCTCCATTGAATGTGAATGAAATCTTACCTGAAGTCTCTCGGATGTTGGTGAGTTCCATGTTCATGTTATACGTGCCATCAGAGTTCTTGTTAAACATCTTTCCGTAGCAATTAACATGTGATGTGTTGGTAATGGAACGCACAGAATTTGTGCCAGGAAAGAAGTCGGAAGCCATATATGTCACATAGTCACGATTATAACTCTTGTCAGCAGGAACGTATGTCATTCGTGGATGTCCAGGCACACCATTTGGGCGGTCATCGTTCCAAGCGGTCTTGTTGTAATCCACGTGGATAACAAGCATACCATGACAACCGGCTGGATAACCAAACCACTTTTTCGACTGTCTATTTTCAAGGATGAAATACTCGTTCTTGAAACCTTTGTTATACACGATGTAGGCTTGAGCCGAATCACCAAGATTAGCAAGACCTGTCACATCTGTAGGAGAGTTGAGTTCGGTGTAGTTGAGCCATCCACAGAATGCCCTCTCGTAAGCAGTGTATCCTGTAGGCACCTCGCCCTTCCAACTTGGTCCGCTGTAGCAACCAGCATCAAGCACATCCCAGTAGTCCATGCATTGCGTGCCACTATTATCCACATCGTAGAAGTCTGGTAGTCCCATGCAATGGCTGAACTCATGAACGGCAGTTCCGATAGGGTCCATCTGCGAACCACTTGTTCCATTCAACTCACTACTGAGAGCATAATTGTCAATCTTAACTCCATCAAGAGTGATAGCACCAGAACCATCAGCAGGTGCACCGTAAGCAAGGTGCCATTCGTGTGGCCAGATTGCATCTTCGCTATAGCCTGATGCTGCACTATAACCAGCATACACAACAAACACTTGGTCCACCTCACCATCACCATTCCAGTCGTAGTCCTTGAAGTTTACATCAGGATTGGCAAGACGACAAGCCTCAGAAACAAGTTGACAAGGATGAACATCCGCCCCCCATTGGTTTTGTTTTCCGTAGTAAGTCCACTCTCTGCTTACTGTATATGGACCAACAACATCAAAATCGATGTCGAGTTGTCCGTAACTCTGATCGTAGAAGTAGTCTCGTACCGAACCGATATGTCCATTCTTGTTATAACCCTTTTTGTTGAACTGGTCGTCCCATGCCTGTCGAGTACTTGTAGTCTTCATCTTGAGATCGGCATAGTTCACAAGGATTACGATGCCCTTCTTCTTTCCTTTAGGATATGTTGGGTCGCCAACTATTCTGCGAAGATTGCGTGACTGCATGTGTTTGATGGTACGGGCTTCGTTTGCCTTGTCGATACGAGCAGTCCACACATTGCGAATGCGGTTCATCACTTCATCCGCTGAACCCACAAGTGAGAGTTCTGCAAACGAACGAGCATTTGGCTCATGAACAAGCACACCAGTAGATTGGAGATTGTCGTCCTCATTCAATGTGGCATGATAATAGGCATTATTCACCTTGATGACAGGAACTCCGTCCTTTGTGGAATAGTAATTGAAATGTTCATCACCGCAAAGGCGAAGCGTAATCTCTGTACCATCAATCTGTTTTGCAGTGAACCAATTAGGATATGCAGGCACAGCATGAGTCTCAATGCCCACGAAAAGCATCAAGAGAAGAAGTGCGAGTTTCGACAGCTTGTCCTTAAAGATGTAGTTAGGTTTCATAAAAAATGTACGTTAGTATTATTATTTTCATGCAAAGTTATATAATAATAATTAATAATGTGGCTTTTTTCTTAAAATCTTACAACTGAATGTTACATTCTTAATTAAATTATTTATCTTTGCAATATGAAAGGACTAATTCCATATACAATCAATGTGAGGGGCAAACTCATGGACTTGAGTGAGCCTCAGGTTATGGGTATCTTGAATGTTACCCCTGATTCGTTTTATGCAGGTTCGAGGAAACAGACAGAAGAGGACATCCGCACTCGTGTGCAGCAGATTGTGGCAGAAGGCGGTTCGATGATTGATATCGGTGCATATTCTTCTCGTCCTGGTGCAGATGATGTAACCGCAAAAGAGGAGATGAGACGATTGAGGATGGGAATGAAGATTGTTCGCGAGATAGCACCAGATGTTCCCGTGAGTGTTGACACTTTCCGTGCTGATGTGGCAAAGATGTCGATTGAAGAATTAGGTGCCGACATCATAAATGACATTTCGGGTGGCGAACTCGACAAGGATATGTTTGCAACAGTAGCAAAGATGGGCGTACCTTACATCCTTATGCACATGAAGGCAACTCCTAAGGATGGAGACGACAACGCTTCGTTCTCGGTAGCAAAGATGCAACTCGCCCCTCAATACGACAATCTCATTAAGGAGGTTCTGCTCTACTTTGCAGAGAAGGTGCAGAGGCTTCGCGACATGGGACAGAAGGACATCATCCTCGATACCGGGTTTGGTTTCTCAAAGACATTGGAACATAACTACGAACTCATGAACCACCTTGAGGAACTCAAGATATTCAATCTTCCAATTCTTTCGGGAGTGTCACGCAAGAGTATGATATACAAGTTGATTGGAGGAAGTCCTATGGATGCCCTCAATGGCACAACCGTACTCAACACCACTTCGCTGCTCAAAGGTGCAAGCATCCTTCGAGTTCACGATGTGAAGGAAGCGGTCGAGACAGCTAAGATTGTGGCAGCAATGCTCAACTCATAACTTATAATTTATAACTTATAACTTTTTATCAAAAATAAAACGTGCTTGAATTTGGATTTAAAGATGCAGTAGATATTCTATGTGTAGCGATATTGCTCTACTATGTGTATCGACTGATGAAGGCAAGCGGTTCGCTTAACATCTTCTATGGCATTCTGGTGTTTGTCATCGTGTGGACTGTCATCTCACAGATGTTCCAGATGAAACTGCTTGGCACTATATTCGACAGTCTTGTGAATGTGGGAGTAATCGGACTTATCGTCATCTTCCAAGAGGAAATCAGACGATTCCTTCTTACGCTTGGTTCGCAGCGCAGACTCCCAGCTATTGCTCGTTTCTTCACAAAGAAAATGAATGGAGAAGAAACAGACACAGAGGCTTCCATCCTTCCTATTGTCATTGCCTGCAACTCAATGAGCAAGAACAAGGTAGGAGCACTCATCATCATCGAGCAGAACATGTCGCTGCAGGATATCATCAAGTCGGGTGAGAATATAGATGCAAGAATCAACACCGAACTCATCAAGAACATCTTCTTTAAGAATAGTCCTCTCCATGATGGAGCAATGATTATCCATCGCAACCGCATCGTTGCGGCAGGTTGTATCCTTCCTCTGTCACACAACATGAATATTCCTAAGGATCTTGGACTTCGCCATCGTGCAGCACTTGGTATCACACAGCAGAGCGATGCTATTGCTATCATCGTAAGTGAAGAGACTGGTGCCATCAATATTGCTCATAAGGGAGAATTCAAACTCCATCTGGCAGGCAATGAACTCGAGACATACCTTATGAACAATTATAATTAATACACAACATATCGAATAAATAACTATGAAACGAATCTTAATCTATTTTTCGCTTATCCTTATTTCTTCCTCTGCTTTTTCGCAGAAGAACAATGTTGAGACTCCAACGGTTGGTTCTGTCATGCAGGCAATGGAACTGGCAAACGACCATTTCATCAATAAGTATCCCGATGCTGGTGCTCCTACTTTTGTGAAGAAGCAGCGTCCATCAAACCTTTGGACACGAGGTGTATATTTTGAAGGACTTTGGGAACTTGCGGAGATGGAACGCTTGACAGGTGGTGCAAAATACGAGACTTACTATAAATATATATATGACTGGGGCACAGCCCACAACTGGACTCCTCGCAATGGTTGTCGCACTCGTGATGCCGACGACTACTGCTGTTGCCAGACATATATCGACATGGGACATGTAGGACAGACCATTGAATGTATGGAACACCTCATTGCTTGCCGTAATGTGCCTCAAACACAAGGCAATGGTTCATCAACTGGTTCGTTTGGCGACTGGACATGGATTGATGCTATCCAGATGGGACTCCCAGTAATGACAAAACTCAGTGCCTTGATGCAGCAACGTGGTGAGAAGGATTATCTTCGTTATGCAGAACAGGGCTGGCAGATGTACCGTACAAGTCGTGACTCGATTGCTGGAGGCTTCTACAACAAGAAGGAAGGTTTGTGGTGGAGAGACAAGGACTTCGTTGCTCCTTTCACCACTCCAAACGGCAAGAACTGCTATTGGAGTCGAGGCAACGGATGGGTTTATGCAGCACTTGTTCGTGCAATGGAATCACTTCCTTCCGACCCACATTACAAGGACTACAAGAAGGATTTCCTCCAGATGACTAAGGCTCTGCTCAAGTGTCAGCAGCCTGATGGTTACTGGTACGCATCACTTGCTGATGCTCAGGACTTCGGAGGAAAAGAACTTACCGGCACATCACTCTTCATCTACGGTATGGCATGGGGAGTTCGCAAGGGTTACCTCCCAGCAAAGAAGTACAACCCAATCATCTTCAGCACCTGGAACGCAATGGTCAAGGATTGTCTCCACCCTGATGGTGTGCTTGGATATGTTCAAGGAACAGGCAAACAGCCAAGCGACTCACAGCCTGTTGCTTACGATACCGTACCTGACTTCGACGACTACGGACTCGGATGTTTCCTTCTTTGCGGAACAGAAATCGTAAAATTGTTGAATAAGTAATATGAAAAAGTTCTTTCTTCTACTTCTTGTGCTTGCATCATTGATGGGCACATCCACAACAGTCACTTCATGTTCTTCAAATGACAAGAAGGCACCAATGCTCGGCAAGTCGCAGTCTGCTCCTTACGAGATGCTGCTCGTTGCCAACAAGGATTGGCTCAACACTATGGCTGGACAGGCTCTGAGTGTCGTTCTCAATTCACCAATCGAAGGACTTCCTCAGGCAGAACCACACTTCCGCCTCACCAAGATTAACCCTGCAGCATTTGATGGAACATTCCGTTTCTATGCAAATGCCATTGTTGTGAAGATTGGAAAGGACTACCCAGAACCAAAGGTTCGTATGGTGGAGGATGCTTACTGTCGTCCTCAGCTCATCCTTTATCTCGAAGCACCAGACGACAACTCATTCATCACCCTTGTTCGTGAACGTGCCGAACTCATCCTCAGCATGTTTGATGCTCGTGAGATAGCTCGTGAACGCAGCCTTCTCAAGAAGACATATAGTGGTAAGGTACAGAAACAGGCAAAACAGCAATTCGGTACCGACATCAAAGTGCCACTCGACATTGACGACATCAAGAAAGGCAAGGATTTCTTCTGGGCATCCGACAGCAAGAATGAATTCCGTTCAAATATCTGTATGTACACCCTCCCTCTCAAGGACATGTCACTCAATGACTTCGTTGCAGCTCGTGACTCTGTTATGAAGATAAACATTCCTGGTGATAAGGAGAACCAATGGATGGAAACAGACGGCAGAACAGTAACCTTCAAGGCTACCGAACTCGAAGGCAGCAGTATTCCTGTCATTCAGGTTCGTGGACTTTGGGACATGAGAAACGATGCTATGGGTGGACCATTCGTAAGTTATGTTTACACAGACAACACCAACTCTCGCCTCTTAGTTGTTGAAGGTTTTGTCTTTGCTCCAACCGAAACCAAACGAGCAATCATACGTCCTCTTGAGGCAGCTCTTCAGACGGTTATACTGCCAGAAATGCAACCAAATACTCAAGAATAGGTATATTTTTATTAGAAAAGTTGCATTTTCTTTACTCAAAATTTGGTAGTAATATCAAAAGTACATACCTTTGCATCATCATTTTTAGGCAAAAGAATTATTAACAATCTAAAAAAATAAGATTATGGCTTACGTAATTAGCGACGATTGTGTAATGTGTGGAACTTGCGCAGGTGAGTGTCCATCAGGTGCTATCAACGAAGGTGATGGCAAGTATGTAATTGATGCAGACTCATGTGTTGACTGCGGTACTTGTGCTGACTCTTGTCCAGCTGGTGCTATCAACCCAGGTGAGTAATCAATTAAATTACGCATTTCGCAGAAGAAAAGCGGCAAATCATTATTGGTTTGTCGCTCTTTTTTTGTACTTTTGCACCAAACATATACTTGAAAGAACTATGACAAAAAGAATCTATTCATTATTTATTATTATGTGTGCGGCAATTACAGCCAGTGCACAGTTAGTTGGTGAGTGGCAATTCCGTATGGACCCAGAGAATGTGGGCATCAAGGAACAGTGGTTCAACCAGTCATTCGACGAGACCATCAACCTTCCTTCTTCAATGCCAGAATCCTTGAAGGGCTACGACATCAGTACCGACACCAAATGGGTTGGTTCACTCTACGATTCGTCTTACTTCTACAATCCATACATGGCAAAGTACCGCAAGCCAGGTGAGGACATGAAGCTCCAGTTCTTCCTCACTCCATCAAAGCACTATGTTGGTGTGGCTTGGTACAAGAAGACATTCAACCTCGAGTCGGAAGAAGAACTTCCAAACTACACTCTTCTTCTCGAACGACCACATATCACAACCGATGTTTGGGTAAACGGCAAGAAGGTTCAGGACACTCACAACTCCCTTTCCGTTCCACACCGCTACTACCTTTATGGCTACCTTAAGCCAGGCAGCAACGACATCGTTATTCGTGTGAACAACGATCCTGAAACTGTTAAGGTAGGACAAGATTCCCATTCTGTAACAGACCAGACACAAGGATGCTGGAACGGTATCGTTGGAAAGATACAACTCTGCAAGTTCAACAATGTAGAGAATATAAAGGTGTATCCAGATATTGACACTAAGTCGGCTCGAGTACACCTCGACCTTCAGGGAGCCATGCCAAAGGAGAAGGCAACCGTCTCTCTTCGTGCTGTAGCATGGAACTGTCCTAAGGACAAACGCCACACAGTCGTTTCGGCTCCTATCACCGTGAATCTCACAGACGAAGACATCGTGTCAAGAGACATCACCCTTCAGCTCGGCGACAGTATGCTCCTTTGGGATGAGTTCAATCCTCAGATGTACCGTCTTGAGGTTAATGTGACCACTAAGTCGCATGGCACCTTGACAGCAACTACCAACTTCGGTATGCGTAAGATTGAGATTCGCGAAAAGATGTTCTATGTCAATGGTCGTGAGGTCATCCTTCGTGGTACAGTTGAGAACTGCGACTTCCCAAATACAGGTTATCCTCCAACAGACTTGGCATCATGGCGCCAACTCTTTGAGACATGTAAGTCATACGGTCTCAACCACATGCGCTTCCATTCATACTGTCCACCAGAGGCAGCATTCACAGCAGCCGACATCGTAGGTTTCTACATCCAGCCAGAAGGTCCATCATGGCCTAATCACGGTGTTAGACTTGGACGAGGTGAGTTTATCGACACATACCTCATGGAGGAATCCATTGCCATCCTTGATGAGTACGGCAACCATCCTTCATTCACATTCTATGCTTTCGGTAATGAACCAGCAGGCAACTGGGTTCCTTGGTCAACAGAACATGTGGCTCAACTCAAGGAGTGGGATAACCGCCATCTCTATTGCGGATTCTCGGTAGGTGGTGGCTGGGCATGGCAACCAGGCAGTGAATATGCCGTTAAGGCTGGTGCTCGTGGTCTCAATGAATGGACAAAGCGTGCTCCAGAGTCAGTTGTAAACTTCGAGAAGAATATCTCAATGTACAACGGAAAGGACATGCCAAACACACCTATCACCATGCCTTTCGTTTCTCACGAGACAGGACAATGGTGTGCTTTCCCTAACTTCGACGAGATACAGAAGTATCGTGGTGTGAACAAAGCAAAGAACTTTGAAATCTTCCGCGATCTCCTTCGTGACAACGGCATGGCATCTCGTGGTCATAAGTTCCTCATGGCTTCGGGCAAGCTTCAGGCACTCTGCTACAAGGCAGAGATTGAACGAACACTCCGCACTCCTAACTACGCAGGTTTCCAACTCCTTTCCCTCAACGACTATTCTGGACAGGGAACAGCCCTCGTTGGTGTGACAGATGTATTCTTCGAGAACAAGGGTTATATGGATGCTATAGAGTTCCGCGAGTTCTGTTCTCCAATCGTTCCTCTTGCAAAGATTAAGAAGTTCACATACAAGAACACCGAAACCTTCGAGGCAGACATCGAACTTTCTCAGTTCTCTGACAAGGAGATAAAGAATGCCGCACCTCATTGGGTAATGTACAAGGCACCAAAGAAGCAGGGCGACCTCATGCTTGCAAACATGGAAGCACCATTTGCTATTGGCGACCTTCCAGCTCGTGACATTCCTGTTGGTGGCAACATCGAACTCGGTAAGGTTTCTGTTCCTCTCAACGGCATCACCGAACCAACAAAACTCACCTTCTATGTAACCATCCCTGGTACTGATGCTCGTAACCACTGGGATTTGTGGGTTTATCCTGAGGCAAACAAGGAGAGTGCAAAGGCTCCAAAGGTTAAACTTGGTAAGCGACCAAACACATATTTCGACGGTGATGTCTTCATTACCGATTCTCTTGATGCACAGGCACAGCAGCTTCTCAAGAAGGGCAAGAAGGTTCTTATCTGTGCTGCCGGCAAGGTTACTTACGGCAAGGAAGTGGTACAGCAGTTCACTCCAGTCTTCTGGAACACATCATGGTTCAAGATGCGTCCTCCTCACACCACAGGTATCTTTGTTGAAAGCACACACAGCATCTTCGACATCTTCCCAACAGACTACCATTCCGACATGCAGTGGTGGGAACTTGTCAACCGTGCTCAGGTCATGCAGTTCACCGACTTCCCACAAGACTTCCAACCACTCGTTCAGAGCATCGACACATGGTTCGTATCTCGTAAGATTGGTATGCTCTTTGAGGCAAACATCGGAAAGGGCAAACTTGTCATGACAACTATGGACCTCAATTCCGACCTCGACAATCGTGTTGTGGCTCGACAGATGAAGGCTTCTATCCTCAACTACATGCATTCCGACAAGTTCCTTCCTTCTTGGAACATTGAACAGGAACGCGTTGCCGACCTCTTCACTAAGGTGGCAGGAGAAGTGAACATGTTCACTAAGGATTCTCCAGACGAACTGAAACCAGCACTCAATGCACCAACCACAACAACTAAAAAATAGTTCAACAACGATGAAAAATCTCTCAATACTTTCCACTCTCATAACTGCAGTTCTTCTGCAGTTCCCTACATCATCCGTAGCACAGACCTACTCCTTTGATGGTCGTACAAAACAAGCCATTCAGGTAAAGCCAACTGACAAGTATTCGGATGAGAAGGGATATGGCTTCGACTACGAGTACATCATTGATGCTGCTCGCAAACAGCAGACCGAGAGTTTCAAACTCTCTGATGGCATTTGCTACTTCTCCGTAGCTGTTCCTGATGGAAACTACAAGGTGACAGTCACCGTTGGTTCGAAGAAGAAGGCAGCATCAACAACCGTTCGTGCTGAATCTCGTCGTCTTTACATTCACGATGCAAAGACAAAGAAAGGAGAGTTCAAGACTTTCTCATTCATCGTAAATAAGCACAACACCAACATCACCCTTCCTGATGGCAAGACCGACATCGTGAAGATTACTCCTCGTGAGAAGGGAGTGATACGCTGGGATGACAAGCTCACTCTTGAAATCAATGGTGATGCTCCAGCTTGTTCTTCCATCAAGATTGAACCTGCCAATGATGTTCCTACGATGTACCTCTGTGGCAACTCGACAGTTGTTGACCAGGACTACGAGCCTTGGGCTTCATGGGGACAGATGTTCACATATTGGTTCAACGATGAAGTAGCAGTATCAAACTATGCAGCCAGTGGACTCACATCCACTTCTTTCGCAGCACAAAACCGTTTGAAGAAGATTGTATCTCTTCTCAAACCAGGCGATTATGTGTTCATCGAGTTTGGACACAACGACGAGAAGGACAAGATGGCTGGTGCTGGAGCATTCTACAACTACGCTCACAACCTCAAGACTTATGTTGATGAGATTCGTGCTAAGGGTGCCACTCCTATCATCCTTTCTCCTACTGAACGCCGCATGGTGAAGGACGGTAAGTTCTCTCCTACTCATGGCAAGTATCCAGAAGCAGCGATGTTCGTTGCAGAAGACCTCAATGTTGGTTTCATTCCTCTCACCGACATGACTCAGACTCTCTACAAGGCAATGGGTCCTGAAGACAGCAAGCACCTTCTTGTTCATTACCCTGCTCACACCTACCCTGGACAGGGAAAGGCATTCGAAGACAATACCCACTTCAACGCATTTGGTGCATACCAGATTTCCCGCCTCATCGTTCGTGGAATGAAGGCTCTCGGTCTTCCTATACTCAAATATCTTAAACCAGACTTCAAAGACCTCGACCCTGCCAATCCTGATGACTGGAAGTCATTCCACTGGAGCGACAGTCCATTCATTGACACTGTTAAGCCTGATGGAAATTAAATAAATGAGCAAATTTATTTTTATAATCAAGAAATATGATTACATGTCCTAATTGCGGCGAACAGGTGCCTGATGCCGCAAACTTCTGCACCCATTGTGGTGTAAATATACATGAGATGGTGAGTTGTCCTAAGTGTGGAAAGATGGTGATGAAAGGCACCGCCTTCTGCATGTACTGTGGACAAAATATGAACGGAGCCGTTCCTCCTGTCGAACCAGAGAAGAAAAAGAAGAAGTCGGGAGTGGCAACCTTCTTCAAGTGGTTCTTCACCATCCTCTTCCTTGCCGCAGCAGGTGTGGCTGCCTATTACTTCTACAATCTGAAGGAGACAAAACGCCTTGAAGAGGAAAAGATTCTTCGTGAACAAGCCCTTCAGGACTCCATAGACAATGCACTCTACGAACTTGAACTCAAGGAGGAGGAGGCTCGCATCGCTGAAGAACAGAGAATAGAAGACCTCAAGCCTTTCGTTGCCACCCTCTACACATGCCACGGTCCTCATCGTGACAAGATTCTCCGCTACTACACAGCCGACCTCCGTGCTGCATACAACAGTTGGAATGCCACAGAAGAACTGCAAGGTCCTCAGGCACTTTTCTTTGAAAAGAAATGGGAAGAAGGATGCAGCACATGGTGCCTCATCAAGAACTACAAACATGCCATCGTTGAGGCATCATCACCCGACGAGACATCAGCCGTCATCCACGCCACTGTGTCCTTTGCTCTCTATAGTGCATACGACGACCAGCCATTCATCCAGATGCAGGAGCATAAGGATGTGCTTTATCTCAAGTATGAAGCTGGTGAATGGAAGATTGACGACCTTGTTCGTGATGGTCTGTCCATCAAGAAAGCATACAACTCAGGCAGCCTAAAGTACGGTCGTGAAGTGTGCTAACGAATACACATAACCTTTCTCCTCATTGACAAAGGTTTCTATCCTGACTCTGCTCATGTTTTCAGCCGAGAGTACCGACTTGATGTCGTCATTTATGCCCTCGCCTGTCAATTTGAGCAGAGCCTCTTTTTGTGTCCACAGTCGAATGAACTCCGTGTTTGGGTTCTCAGCCTCCTTGATTCGCCGAACCTCATCCTCATTCATCGTGTAGTCTATCAGACTATCATTGCCTCTTCCAATACACTCCACATCCACCCCTACAGGTTCACTCCCTACAGCACACACCACAGCCCTCTTGCAGTGGCTCATGTTGAAGTGTATCTCTTCGTGTCCAATGATGCTTGGCTTTCCGTGTTCGCCATACTCAAACACAGGCATCTCCTCCATTCCATACTTCTCTCTCAGTCCTTTGCACAGAAGCATATATGCCACAGCACACTCTTTCCTTCCAAGTGCAAACTTGAACTTCAGAGCCTGTTCACGCCTTTGAGTAGGAAATGTGTCTATGATTTCCTTAACCTCATCATCGCTTATTTTGTCCAACTCATCATTAATATACAACATATATCGCTTATTTTTTTGCAAAGATATTCATTATTTGTATCTTTGCAAAAATTACGAACTAATATTTGACAAAATCAACACCTAATAAACAATATGAAAAGATTTACCATCCTTTCCTTTGCTGCCCTCTTTGCAGCCAACATCACTTGTGCCGATGCACAGGAACACAGTCCTATCAAAGTAAATCAAGTAGGTTACTATCCTAATCAGGAAAAGACCGCCTCCATCGAGTCGTCTGCCATGACAAAGAAATACACCCTTACCAACGAGGCTGGCAAGGTGGTATGGAAGGGCAAGGCTATTCGCAAGGCTACATCCTCTTGGTCGGGCAAGGAGCGTGAGGTCATCGACTTCAGTTCGGTTGTCACACCAGGCACATATACCCTCAATGCTGGCAAACAGCAGCAGAAGGTCACAATCAAGGCTAATGCCTTCAACGACCTCGCCATCGCATCCATCAAGGCATTCTACCTTCAGCGTACTGGCGAACCTATCCTTGAGAAGTATGCTGGCAAGTATGCTCGTCCTGCTGCCCACATGGACAACAGCGTCATGATTCACCCAAGTGCAGCTTCCGAAGGCCGTCCTGCTGGCAGCATCATCAGCAGTCCTGGTGGTTGGTACGATGCTGGCGACTTCAACAAGTACATCGTCAACTCTGCCTATACCGTTGCCATCATGCTCGATGCCTACGAGATGAACAAGGACTACTTCGACCATCTTGATGTCAACATCCCTGAGAGTGGCAATGGCACAGCCGACCTCCTCGACGAGATAATGTGCAACCTCAAGTGGATGCAGACCATGCAGGACCCTGTCGATGGTGGTGTATATCACAAACTCACCACTCCAAACTTCGAGGGTTTCATCATGCCTATCAACTGCCATCAGCAGCGTTATGTGGTACAGAAGACTACCGCCGCAGCCTTCGACTTCGCTGCCACTCTTGCTAAGGCTGCACGCATCTATGGCAAGATGCCTCAGTACAAGGAATGGGCACAGGGTGCTATCGCTCAGGCTAAGAAGGCATACGACTGGGCTCTCAAGAACCCTAACACCTTCTATCGCCAGAACGAGATGAACAAGAAGTTCGACCCTGATGTGAATACTGGTGCTTACGACGACAACAATGTGTCCGACGAGAAACTCTGGGCTACTGTCGAACTCCTCCTCACTACTGGCGACATCTACATGGCACAGGGTGTTCAGAACGAGATACCTCAGACTCTTCAGTTCTCTGTTCCTACATGGGGCAATGTACTCGGACTTGCTGCATACTCTGTTCTCGAAGCAGTCAACGACCCAACCACTATACTCGGACAGTACAAGAACGAATACATGGTACAGGACATCGTCACCATGATTCAGAACTCCCTCAAGTCGGTTGTTGATGCCGACATCGCACTCGTTCCTTCATCATGCTTCAACTCTCCTTACGGCAATGCCAAGAAGGACTTCCATTGGGGTTGTCTTGCTGAGGGTTGTGCTGGCAAGGGCGTTGCTATGCTCTATGCTTACCGTTTCACTCACGACAAGAAGTACCTCACAGCAGCCATCGAGAACCTCGACTATATCCTTGGTCGCAATGCCACAGGCTATTGCTATGTCACTGGTTTCGGACAGACTCCAACCATGCATCCTCACCAGCGTCTCTCTGCTGCCGATGGCATCGAAGACCCACTCCCTGGTTTCCTTGCAGGTGGTCCAAACCCAGGTCAGCAGGACAAGGCACCAAACCTCCCTGCCTACCCAAGCAACCATCCTGATGAGTCGTACCTCGACCACGATGCTTCCTACGCATCAAACGAGATAGCCATAAACTGGAACGCCACTCTCGTTGCCCTCGTTGGCTGGATTGAAGCAGAAATGAAATAAATTGTACTTAATAAGTAAGTAAATTTATTTTTTTAATCAAGAATTAGAGAATTAGAGAATTTCGCCTTATGGGGTGTCTTTGATTTGATGAGATTTTTCATGCCTTTGGCATGGATAACCTGCCGGATGGCTTCCAAAGCATAGCTTTGAAAATTCTTATTAATCCAAACTATAACCGGAGGCAAAAAATTCTCTAATTCTCTAATTCTTGACAAATATATAAATTGTTTTTGAAATTTTACTTATGAAAAGAATATTCACATACATAATACTATCCTTGACAGCACTGTGTGGCTTTGCACAAAACCCAACAGCCAGTCCACAGACCAAACCATACGTTCGTTGGTGGTGGCTCGGTTCAGCCGTTGACAAGGAGGGCATCACATACAACCTCGAAGAACTTGCCAAGGCTGGCATCGGAGGTGTAGAAATCACACCTATCTATGGTGTTCAGGGCAATGATGCCAACGAGATACCTTTCCTCTCGCCTAAGTGGATGGAGATGCTGAAACATGTCGAAACAGAAGGTGCCCGACTGGGCATTGAGGTTAACATGGCTACAGGTACTGGATGGCCTTTCGGTGGTCCACTTGTCTCTGAGGCTGATGCTGCCACAAAGGCTACCTTCCACAAGGACGACAAGGGCATCGTGACTCTTGAGGTGGGCAAGACAAAGCAGAAGGTGAAGCGTGCTGCTCCTGGTGGCGAAGGCTTCGTCATCGACCATTTCAACCGCGATGCTGTGGCTCGCTACCTCGCTCGTTTCGACACCGCCTTTGTCAATCAGGGTGTCACTCCTCCTGCCAATTTCTTCAATGACTCATACGAGGTGTATGGTGCCGACTGGACTCCAAACCTTATCGCCGAGTTCAAGGCTCGCCGAGGCTACGACCTCACTCCTCACCTCGCTTCCTTCATCACCGCCGACTCGCTCCGCACCGACAAGGACAAGCGTATCCTCTCTGACTATCGTGAGACTCTCGGCGAACTTCTCTACGAGAACTTCACCACTCAGTGGACCGACTGGGCACACCGCCACGGTTCTCTCACCCGCAATCAGGCTCATGGCTCTCCTGCCAACCTTCTCGACCTCTATGCTGCCGTTGACATTCCTGAGTGTGAAGGCTTCGGACTCAGCGACTTCGGCATTCGTGGTCTTCGTACCGATGCGGGCTATACCAAGAAGAACTTCTCCGACATCTCCATGCTCAAGTATGCTTCGTCTGGAGCACACCTCTCTGGGCATAACCTCACCTCTTCCGAGACCTTCACATGGCTCACCGAGCATTTCCGCACATCCCTCTCACAGTGCAAACCCGACCTCGACCTCTTCTTCATCTCAGGCATCAACCATGTCTATTTCCACGGTTCGTGCTATTCTCCAAAGGATGCCGAGTGGCCAGGATGGCGATTCTATGCTTCGGTCGATATGTCTCCATACAACAACTGGTGGTCTGCCATGCCAGCCTTCTCGCAGTACATCGAGCGTTGCCAGTCATACCTCCAGTGGGGCAATCCCGACAACGACATCCTCGTGTATCTTCCTTTCTACGACATGATATACGACCAGCCAGGCACCGTTGCACTCTTCGACATCCACTCTATGGAGAAACGAGCACCAAAGTTCATCAACACCGTGCAGAGCATCATCAACCTTGGCTATGATGTCGATTATATCTCTGACAAATACATTCAGGACAAGGCACTCGTGGACCGCTACGCTGCCATCATCATCCCTGATGTTCAGTTCATGCCGCTTTCTACACTCCGCCATCTCAACACCCTCGCACAGAACGGCTACAAGGTCATCTTCGTGAAGAACTACCCTACCTCCGTTCCTGGCTACAACAAGAAGGCAGAGCAGAAGGAGTTCCTCAAGGTCATGAAGTCGCTCAGACAGGTTGCTGTCCTTGCCGACGACTACCAGTCTGCCCTCGAAGGCACATCGGCTCGTCCCGAACTCATGCGAAAGAAACAGGGACTCTCGTGCATTCGTCGCAGCAACGACACAGGCTACCACTACTTCATCTCCAACCTTCAGGGCAAGGATGTAGATGATGTCATCACACTTGGCAGACGCTGTGCAGGAGCCATCTTCATCAATCCTATGAACGGTGAGGTGAGCAAGGCTGAGGTCAATAGTCAGGGCAGAGTCATCATGCAACTCAAGAGTGGCGAGAGCATCCTGCTTCGCACCTTCAACACCCTCGAGGACTATGAGCGTTTCCTTGCCGACAATCCTACCATCCATCCACATAAGTATTACACCACCCTCGATACTCGTGCCATGAAACTCAACAACTGGACACTCTCCTTCAAGGCATCTGCTCCGAAGACTATCGAGAAGACTTATCGCATGGAACACCCAACCGACTGGACCACTCTTGGCGATGAAGACCTCAAGACCACTATGGCAACAGGTGTTTACCACACCTCGTTCAACATGACCTCTCACTTCATCAACCAGAAGAACCCATACGCCCAGGGTGCTGCAGCCTTCATCCTCGACCTTGGCGATGTACGCGAGAATGCTCGTGTCATCCTCAATGGCAAGGACCTCGGCACACTCTTCTCTGTGCCTTACCGCATGGACATCACTGACCACCTTGTCACAGGTGTCAACACTCTCGACATCGAGGTTACCAACCTCCCTGCCAACCGCATCGCCGACCTCGACCGTCAAGGGGTTGAGTGGCGTAAGTTCAAGGAAATAAATGTTGTCGACCTCAACTACAAGAAGACCAAATACTCCGACTGGGCACCAGTCCCATCAGGTCTCTGCTCTGAGGTCCGTCTCATTCCAGCAGTATTGAAGTAATGAAAGGAGAAATCATCTCTCTCATAGTCGCAGTGTCGTGGACCATCACGGCACTGTGTGCTGAATATGCCAGCAAACACATAGGGCAACTCGCCACCAATGTCATCCGCATGGCAGCATCACTCGTGCTGCTCTCCCTCACCATGCTCATTGTCACTGGCTCTCCCCTGCCCCTCTATGCCGACGGCAACACATGGCTCTGGCTCTCCCTCAGCGGTTTCGTAGGCTACTGCTTTGGCGACTACTGTCTCTTCAACTCCTACATCGTCATGGGCAGCCGCTATGGCCAACTCTTCATGACTCTCGCCCCACCCGTAGCCGCCATCTCCTCATGGCTCATCTTCGGCGAGACCATGACTCCCCTCGCCATCCTCGGCATGTTCATCACCATGTTCGGCATCGCCCTCTCAATCTTCGGCAAAGAAGATAAAACCGAGAAATCTACTCCCGCCCCCCAAGCAGAAACTCCCCGCAATCCTACTTTTACCCCAAGGCGGAAGCCAATTTTTCACTTTTCACTTTTCACTTTTCACTTAAACATCCCTCTCCGAGGCATCCTCTACGGTATCGGTGCAGGCTCAGGACAAGGACTTGGACTTGTCCTCTCCAAACTCGGCATGACCTACTACAAGGCAAATATCCCCGCCACAGAGGAAGCCATTCTCACCCTCATGCCCTTCACCTCCACCTTCATCCGTGCCATCACAGGCATGATTGGCTTTACCCTCGTCATGCTCCTCACTCGGCAGACTACTAATGTGCTTCATGCTACCCACAATCGCCGAGCCATGCTCGTCATGGCAGGAGCCGTCATCTTCGGTCCTTTCGTCGGTGTCAGCCTCTCCCTTATGGCTACCCTCTACACCAACCCTGGCATTGCCCAGACCATCATGGCGATGACACCCGTCTTCATCCTATGGCCCTCATGGTATCTCTACCGCCAGAAGATCACCCCTCGCGAAGTCATCGGTGCCATCATCTCCGTACTCGGTGTCAGCCTCTTCTTTGTGTAGAGAATGTACACGGGATATAAAACAAAATGGATAATCGGAGGAATACCCTTGATTATCCATTTCTTTTGTGCGCCTAACAGGACTCGAACCTGCACGCCGCGAAGCACCAGATCCTAAGTCTGGCGTGTCTACCAATTCCACCACAGGCGCATGATTGGTTTGCGGGGCTTTATTGGAAAGCGAGTGCAAAGGTAAGGTTTTTTAGTGAAAACAAAAACGAAACAATGATTTTTTTTGCATAAATTCGGATAATAATATGTATATTTGCGGAAAATTTATACAAGTGGGTATTCAAAATTATTAAAATAGTTCATGTAAAAGACATTATGAGAAAACTAATTACTTTGGCGGTGTGTGCCCTGTGGGCTGTGGGCATGTCTGCTCAGACAAGAAATGTGAAGGTCGTGGTGAGCAACGACTGTGATATGGATAAGGTGGATGAACCCGTTGTGGTGAGTCTGAAGGATGTGAAGAAACTTGCGTTCTGTCCTGAGGGTGCTGTGGTGAAGGATGGTGAGAAGGTGGTGCCTTGTCAGTTGGACGACATGGATGGCGACCTGAGAGCTGATGAGTTGTTCTTCCTCGTGAACATGAAGGCTAAGGAGACTAAGACCTTTGAGGTGGTGCTGAGCAAGGAGCCAGTGGAGAACAAGGTGGAGAACAGGATTTACACTGCTCTGCAGATTCGTGACAAGAAGGACTTGCATCCTGATGTGAGGATGGTGGAGGCTGATGCCGAGACAAATATCTTCAACGACATATACATGCACGGCATGACTATCGAGTCGGAGTTAGTGGGCTACCGCATATACTTCGACAAGCGACAGAACATTGACCTCTACGGTAAGAAGTTGCGTAGGATAGAGTTGCCTGTGACTCAGTTCTACACCAGCGAGGAACAGATTGCTCAGGGTTACGGTGTGGATGTGCTGTGGGCAGGTCAGGCGATTGGTTGTGGTTCGTTCAAGCGATACAAGGACGGCAAACCTGCCAACTGGGAAGGCGACATCAAGGTGAGAAGTCAGAGAGTGGTGACTACTGGTCCGCTGCGTACTGTGGTAGAACTTGCTGACCGTGGCATAGCAGACGGCGAGGGCATGTACGACATTCATCAGTATTACTCACTGTATGCTGGTCACAGAGATGTGAAGGTGGATGTGCTGTTCTCGGACGCTACTCAGCAGAAGTTCTGTACTGGTGTGCAGAAGGTGGGTGTGACTGCAACGGACGAGGTGCGTCGCGGACATAAGTCTGAGGGCATGATTCGTGAGGACGGTATCGTGGCTTCATGGGGCTGTGACTACCCTGACATGAACGAGGCAAAGAAACTCATCTGGGGTCCTGAGCCTATCGGTATGGCGGTGTATATGCCTACGAAGTACATCTTCGACAGTGAGGAGGACGAGTTGAACTATGTGTATGGTGTGCAGCCTAAGGACAAGGCTATCCACTACTGGCTCTCGTTCTGTGCGGCTAAGGAGGATGTGGGTTACCACAATGCAAGCGAATGGTTCGGCAGCATGGATGAGTGGAAGAAGAATGTGGAGAATCCTGTTAAATTAAAAATTAAAAATTAGGATATTAGGGTTGGGAAGTAACAAAAAAATAAATAGGACAAGGGTTGTTCAGGCAGGTATCATACTTGCTGGGGGGATTGCAATGTTTGCATTCTTCCAAATGAAGTACCCATACCACTTCTACTTTCAGGAGCAGGAGCAGTTGTTCTTGATGGACTGGGAGTATGTGAGGGGCTACTTCGGAACGGAGAAGTGGGGAGGGTTCGCACGACTGGTGGGAGACTTCCTCACACAATTCTATTATTATATGTTTGCAGGAGCGGCTATCCTCACGGGAATGCTGCTAATTGTGGGCGACCTTGCACGAAGGGTTGCGGAGAGTGTGATACGACTATTCGTGAAGTCGGAGAACGCTGTCTGTTCGTGGATAGCCTTCGCTGTGGGGGTATCTGTGATGTGCATCTGCATGATGATGTCCTTTGACTACTCATTCAGACTGAGCAACCTCGTGAGCATAGTGGGACTGTGCCTTTTTGTTTGGTTGTCTTTCTGGTTGTTCGGGAAATTCAAGATGCGTATAGCCAAGTTAATTGGCATACTTGTGGGTATTCCTTTCCTCTTTTTGTTCATGCCACAGAAGGGGGATTTCAAGGGAAAGATTGGTGGTCCAGAACTTGACTTTGAGCGTTTGCTTGCCTACGACAACGAATACTACTTCGGTCACTACAACAGGGTGATTGAGATGGGAAGGGAGGACGGCGAGAAGATGACGGAGGAGATGTCGTACTTCTACTGCATGGCTCTGGAGAAGATGGGGGCACTGGCTGATATGTTGCCTACGATGAAGAACCCGAACCTCGGCACATTCTACAAGATTGGAGAGGACACGCCTCGTTTCGTGATACGAATGATGAACGAGATGTACTACCTGATTGGTGACATGACATATACGGAGCGTGCGGCACTGTTGGCTAACACATTCTCGAGGGATGGTCGTTCGGCACGAATGGTGAAGCGACTGGCTGAGGCGAACCTCGTGAATGGTGATGTGCCTGCTGCGATGAAGTATCTGCGACTGTTGGAGAAGACCATAGTATATAGGAGGTGGGCGAAGGCTCACATGCCTGGTTCGATGACTGCTGCGGTGGAGGCTGAGATAGCGGAGAAGGCGAAGTACATCAACACTTCGGACAGCATTCGCATCGGCGACAACTGCTACACTATCCTCACTCAGTTGCTGGACAGCAATCCCGACAATGTTGTGGCACTCGACTACTTGCTCTGCAGCGATATGCTCTCTCGACAGCGTGACACTTTCGTGATGGACTACGAGAAGTATGGTCCAAGTGATAGAGGGATATTTAGGGAGGTATATGGAGAGCCCCACCCCAGCCCTCCCCAAGGGGAGGGAGACAGGTAGTTAGTAAAGGGTGTAGCGATGCAAAGAAAATGACAAATAAGATGAAGAAGACTATTGCAGACATATTATTATTGGTACTTTTGGCGGCTTGTACCCCTACCCCACAGGAGGTGGTGAGGGTGGACGAGGATGTGCCTATGTACCCTGACTATACGGACATCACGATTCCGGTGAACATTGCTCCACTCAACTTCCTGCTTAGGGGAGAGGGCGTGGAAGCGGTGTGCGTATATGCGGATGATGAAGTGATTTTCTCTGGTAGAGGTAATGAGGTGGTGATGGACCTGGACGACTGGAAGGAGATGATGAAGAGGAAGGTGGGCAAGGACATCAAGGTGGCCACCATCATCGGACGCTACTACACCATGGACCGCGACAAGCGCTGGGAGCGCGTGAAGGAAGCTTACGACCTTATCGTATGTGGCAAGGGTGCTGAAGCTGCTGACATGGTTCAGGCTGTAATGGAAGGTGTAAGCTTCGCCATCCGTGACAGCTTTGAGGTTGCAAAGAGCCTCGGCATTGAGATTAAGCGTTCCAAGCTCTGCGGCGGCGGTGCAAAAGCTCCCGTATGGCGCAAAATCATTGCCAACGTGCTGAACATCTCCATTGACATTCCCCAGACCGAGGAAGGCCCCGGTTACGGCGGTGCAATGCTTGCTATGGTAGGCTGCGGAGAGTACGAGAGCGTAAGCAAATGCTCTGACGCACTTGTAAGCGTAAGCTCCACCGTTGAACCGGAAGCGGAGCTGGCGGCCTTATATGAGGAACGCTACAGAAAATTCAAGGCAATATATCCAACAGTAAAACCGCTGTTTAAAGTACTTAAGGAGGACTGAAACATGATATTCCCCAACATTCCCGTAATAAAATACGAGGGTGCGCAGAGCAAAAACCCTCTGGCATTCAAGTTCTATGATTCTGAGAAAATCATTCTCGGAAAGCCTATGAAGGAGCATCTCCCCTTCGCAATGGCATGGTGGCACAATCTCGGTGCAGCAGGCACCGACAT
>CALBJW010000137.1 GCA_937893145.1 uncultured Prevotellaceae bacterium
CAACACCAGCGAGAACGCCGAGCTCAGCTTCAACTGTTACATCATACTGATGAGCGTATTCAACAACCTTCTTTGCAAGAGCAACGTTCTCCTCGTATGGGAGGTGTGAACCGTCGATCATTACAGAAGAGAAACCGTTGTCGATACAATCCTTACAGAGTTCGAAGCTATCACCGTGGTCGAGGTGAAGAACGATTTCAGGAGCCTCACAACCGAGTTCCTTTGCATATTCTACAGCACCCTTAGCGAGGTTACGGAGGATAGTACCGTTAGCATAGTTACGAGCACCCTTAGAAACCTGCATGATAACTGGAGACTTTGTTTCAACTGCAGCCATAACGATAGCCTGCATCTGCTCCATTGTGTTGAAGTTGAATGCTGGGATTGCATAGCCACCAGCAACTGCACGCTTGAACATCTCGCGAGTATTTACGAGACCAAGATCTTTGTAATTTACCATAATAATGGAATGTTTTTATTAAGTTAATAAAAATATAATTATCCTATTTTCTCGACAAAGTTAATGCATTTTCATTAAAATGACAATATGTAAAAGGAAAAAAATGTTGACATACACGATATTTGTGACTATTTATATAAAAATATGTGATTTTGTTTTGTCAGTATTATAAAATGTTGTACCTTTGCATCGCTTTTGAAAAAAGCATAGAGATAATTAACTTATTGTTCCCAGCAATAATTATTGAACTGTAAACAACAATAAAATTAAAAACAATGAAGCAAGGTATTCACCCAGACAACTATCGCACAGTTATCTTCAAGGATATGTCAAACGGCGATATGTTCCTCTCTCGCTCTACAGCTAAGTCTAACGATACTGAAGTATTCGAAGGCGTAGAGTATCCAGTAATCAAGATTGAAATTTCATCAACTTCTCACCCATTCTACACTGGTAAAGCTAAGCTCGTCGACACAGCAGGTCGCGTTGATAAGTTCATGAGCCGTTACGCTGCAATGAAGAAGAAGTAATCGAAATATCGATAAAAAGACAAACGCAATCACTTTCGAGTGGTTGCGTTTCTTTTTTTGTTGTTGTATGTAGTTTTGAGATTGATTATCTCAGTTCCTTATCTTGCATTGTCAAGCTTTATTTCGAGAGGCTTGTATTCTGTTTCGTTCATCTGTTCGTTGTCATCGTTCCATTCCAACTTCTTGAAACCTTCTGGTATCACTTTCTTGATGAGTTTCCAATCCATAGTGTAGTATTCAACGATACTTGTGTATGCCTTCTCATCACCCTTCATGGTTGTGATGACACCAATCTGAGGTTCTGGGTTCTTCAACAACTTTATGTCCATTGTCGAGGCAGACGACATCTTTATCACAGCTCGTGTGTCTGTGAGTTTTGTCATTTCACTATTTCCTCCAAGCAAGTTCTTCTCTTCCGCCTTCTGGTTTGCACCAAGATAATCTATGAAGTCGAGCTTATTGTTCTTTGTGAGTAGGGGAGTGATGCTGTCAGGCATAGAGGAGATGATGTCCTTCATTGTCTGTGCTGACATCTGCATCGTGATGCATAGCAATGCTACAAGTGATAATATCTTTTTCATGTCTTTTCTTATACATTATATATATAATTATATGCAAAGGTAATAAAAATTTACCATTTACCATTTACTATTCGTCATTTCTGAGAAAAAACTTATAACTTTGCAGTCGATTTTAATGATTTTTATATGCGTAACATAATTATTACTACTATACTTATTCTTTTTTCTTCATTCATAAGTGTTAATGCACAGGTGGAGGAAGTGGATTCTGCTTATCTTGCACAGATAGAGGCAATGATAACTCAGGCAGAGATAAATCAGGCTGTCGAAGATGTGAATGCAAAGATGCTCAAGGATGAAATGAAGTTTGAGTATTCCAACCTTGTGCCTCTTGCCACAGGATTCGTGTCATTATATACTCGACATGATTTTGTAAACAATCATCCTGCAATATTTGAAAAGACAAACTATAACCTTGCGGATTATGGAGTTGCAGCATCACCACTCGTGGCAGCATGGATATTGAAGGCTGCTGGTGTTGAGTCGCGCAGTACCACTCGTCGCATGCTGACCTCTAATGCAATGGCTCTTGCTCTTGCAGTGGGTTTGACACAAGGAACAAAACATATAGTAAACGAGACTCGTCCTGATATGTCTGACAAGCATTCTTTCCCTTCAGGTCACACAACTCTCGCTTATGTTGGTGCATCGGTTCTTTCTCGTGAGTTTGGACACCATTCGCCTTGGATTACTGTTGGTGCATATAGTGCTGCTACTGCTACAGGAATGTTGCGCATAAAACATAACTCGCACTGGTTGAATGATATATATATGGGTGCTGGTATAGGTGTTGTCTCGACTAATGTTGGCTATTGGATTTCGGACCGCATCTTTGGTGTTGACGGTATCAACAAACCACGAATGACGCGTAAGGACATGGAACGCGTATTGAAGATGTCAGGCAAACCATCATCATTTGGTTTTGTGGCATCTTCAGATATTGGTGGCACAAAGGTCAGCACAGACAATCTTGTGCTTAGTAATGCCATAGGCACAATGGGACTTTCCGATCTTCATCTCCATTTGTCGTCATTCACACTTGCCGGTGTTGAAGCATCATGGTATCTTAATCCTTATCTTTCAGTAGAAGGTGTGGCACAGAATTCTATCGGTCAGGCAAAGGTTTACTCATCTTCAAATGCCTTGTTTACAGGCAATTCCGTCAGCATGTATCGTGGCAGTTTAGGTGTGAAGGGTAGTGTTTCGGTGCCAGGTTCTGGTTCGCGTTTGGGAATACGAGCATTAACAGGTGTTCGTAATGTTGCTCAATCCGACTTTTATGTGGCGGACCAGAGTCTGTTGCTTTCTGATGCAATGTATAAAATTACCCTACCTTCAGAAACGAAGTTCGAGGTAGGGTGTGGACTGAATGTCGATATTATTGAAGGAACATCGCATGTAGTTGGTTTCAATCTTGACTACTATCATGCCTTCTCAAAGGTCATTCCTAACAGATTCCTTATCAGTTCGGTTTGGAAAGTATTGTTCTAAACCATCAGTGCTTTAACCGCAGTTGGCAACAAGTCCGTCTATTGGTGCCTGAATGATTTCCCCAATCTCAAAACCGTACTTGTGTGCTGCCTCTTCTATTTCGTTCTTGTAGTAGAACGCAATAGAACCAACACAGTTGATGGTTTTGGTGTCGTCATCAATCATTTTGCACATTGGCACGATGTTTCTTCTGAAGAATTCACTAAAGCAATCAACAATAAACGCATGTATTTCAGCATTTTCTCTATGACGAGCACAGAATGTTGACATGCTTGCCAAGTATCTGTTTGCCATAGGTTCGCGGTAGGTCTTCTGGATAATTGATGCTTGGTCTTCCTTCATCTCCTTGAAGAACATATCTCTTACTGACTCCGAGAACTGACATTTCAGAATGTCGCCCACGAGTCGTTTGCCAATGTATGCTCCGCTGCCTTCATCGCCGAGTATGTATCCCAAAGCAGGAATATAGTTCTTCAGTTTTTTTCCATCATAATATGCAGAGTTGCTGCCAGTTCCTAAGATACAAACAATGCCCGACTTATTGCCGCATAGGGCAATGGCTGCTCCGAGCATATCGGAATCAACGATGATGTTTGCGTTGTGTGCAATATGTTTTCTGATACAAGCCTCCACAATAGGTGCCTTCTCCTTGTTGCATCCTGCACCATAGAAATATACCTCCTCGATATTGCTCAAGGGAACAGCAATCTGATATTTCAACTCATCCTTCAAGATGTTTGAAATCTGTTGCTCTGTCTGCTGGTATGGATTGATACCCTGAGTGGAAAAATAAGTTTTGTTGTCGCCATCAATGAGGCACCATGCGGATTTAGTAGAACCGCTATCGCATATTAGTTTCATAAATGCAAATTTAGCGTATTTTATTGAGAAAAACTCATTGTAATGTATGAAAAGGTTGAAATTATTTCATTCAGTAATCAAAAACACCTATATTTGCATATCTCAAATGATTTTTATTGGCAAAAAGATAAGTTTATGATTAATCCAAATACACATGTAGTGATAATGGCAGGAGGCATTGGCAGTAGGTTCTGGCCTATGAGTTCACCTGAGTTGCCTAAGCAGTTTGTTGATATTTTAGGTACAGGACATACCTTCATACAGATGACATACAGGCGTTTCAAGAACCTTGTTGCTCCCGAGAATGTGTGGGTTGTGACCAATTCCAAGTACCTCGACCTTGTCAAGGAACAGTTGCCAGAACTTCCCGAAACAAACATACTTCTTGAACCTTGCAGTCGTAACACTGCACCTTGTATTGCCTATGTCAGTTGGCGTATAAAGATGCAGAACGCATCTGCAAATATTGTTGTCACACCAAGCGACCATTATATTAGTGATGTGTATGAGTTTGAGCGAGTTATCGAGTCCTCACTCAAGTTTACTGCCGAAACAGATGCCATCGTGACACTTGGCATTAAACCTACTCGCCCAGAAACAGGATATGGATATATCAAGGCAGATATGAGCAATGCTTCTCTTCGTAATAAGGAGATGTATAGAGTGGATTCGTTCAAGGAGAAACCAGACCTTGATACTGCTAAGGAATACCTGAAGAGTAAGACTTACTTCTGGAACTCAGGCATTTTTATTTGGAATGTCGAAACTATCGTAAGTGCCCTTCGTGTCTATGCTCCTGGTGTGTCACAAATCTTCGAAGGAATGCAGGATGTTTATGGCACAGAAAAAGAACAGGCAACCATTGACCTTATGTTCCCATCAGCTCCAAGCATCTCCATCGACTATGCAGTGATGGAACATGCAGACGAGATTTTCATGTTCCCTTCAGATTTTGGATGGAGTGATGTTGGCACATGGGGTTCTTTGCATACTATTGCTAATGTTGATGCTTACGGCAATAATGCAATCGGCAATAACATTCAGCTTGTTGAAACCAAGAATTGTATAGTCCACACATCACAAGAGAAGAGGGTAGTGATACAAGGACTTGATGGATATATCGTTGCCGAGAAGGATGACACATTGCTTATCTGCAAACTCTCGGAGGAACAACGCATTAAGGATTTCTCCACACTCAGTTGATGAAAGCATTTTCATAAGACAAAGAGACACAAAAAAGGGATGGCCAAGTTGGTCATCCCTGTCTTTTTCCTTTTAGATGTTGAAGGATTAAGCCTCTGCAGGAGCTTCTTCTTCAGTAGTTGCTTCAGCAGCAGCCTCAGCAGCAGCAGCGGCAGCAGCAGCCTTCTTTTCAGCTACCCTTGCAGCAAC
>CALBJW010000138.1 GCA_937893145.1 uncultured Prevotellaceae bacterium
GCCTCCTTTTAAGGAAGAAGTCCTTAGCAGAAATGCTTCGGACTTCTTTTTTTGTGTTTATATCGTAGGTTATTTTAGAGTTGCACTTTCAAAGTTTGCAATCCATTGGTCAAGTTCATCTACTGGTATTGTGAAATTAAAGTTAAACTTACTCTTCAAGAATTTTGTTTTCTTCTTTTTTATTTCTGTTTTCTCCAAATCATACCCTTCATAGTAGCCGCGAAGCATAAGGTATGATTCTCCATCTTTAAGTTTGAATATTGGGATGATAAAACTATTATTTGAAGTGTGATTAACTCCTCTTAAACTGAATTTTAAGGCATTGTAATTGAGATAACCAGGAATGCTCTTTTCAAAATCGCTTTTATTTTTATCTTTAGCTTTTTCAGACCATTTAGTAGCTTTTCTTGCATATTTTTTAATTCTTCTAATTACTCCTTTGTATGAGGATTTGTTGAATACCAAACGTATATTTGTATAACCTTCATTTTCTGCTTGGCAACTAATGTAAGTTGTGTTCTCGTTCACAGTTATATCTTGTGCCATTGAGCAGAAAGTGAAAAGCATTGTGAGGATAGTTATTATTGTTTTCTTCATGATGACTCAAGTCAGGTATTATTATATTTACTTGTACAAAAATACAACTTTATAATTAAATATAAGTGTTAATAGGTGGAAATTTTGTGTTGTTTGCTTAATTAATACTTGATTTATGCATTCTTTATGCGTTATTGATTGTTTTATGGTGTGAATTGACAATTAACATGCTTCTTTTTGATGTTATTTTATAAAATGTGTGTTTCAAAGTCATTTTTTTCTAAATAAAGAGTTCGTGTTTAGTTTATAACTATTATATTTGCAACACACATTTTCTATTTACCTTTAAAAAACTGATGCAAATGAAAAATTATTTTGATTTAACAGGACGAGTTGCACTCGTTACTGGATGCTCCACTGGTCTTGGAGTACAAATGGCTCGAGCGCTTGCAAATCAGGGTTGTACTATTGTTCCTATCGCGCGTAGATTGGACAAACTTCAGGAAGTCGCTAAAATGCTTCAGGAAGAATTCGGTGTGGAAGCTTATCCTATTAAGTGTGATATAACAGATACTGCAGTTGTAGAAGCAACTGTAAAAGAAATTATGGATAAGTTTGGCCGTATTGACATTTTAATCAATAATGCCGGTACAGGTGCTGTTGCTCCAGCTGAAGAAATTACTGATGAACAGTTTGCTAATGAGATGAATATTGATTTGTTCGGATCATTTAAGGTTGCCCGTGCGGTTGCCAAGCAAGCAATGATTCCTGCAAACTATGGACGTATTATCAACATTGCTTCGATGTACGGACTTGTTGGTAATAAGATTGCTCCGGCTTCACCTTATCATGCAGCAAAGGGGGGTGTGGTTAATTTGACTCGCGCTCTTGCAGCAGAATGGGGTAAATATGGTATTACTGTCAATGCTATCTGTCCTGGTTACTTTGTTACTCCTTTGACAAAGGAAACCCTTGATAGCCCATGGTTTACAGAATATGCTCATGATGCTATTCCTGAAGCAAGATATGGTATTGAAGGAGAACTCTATACTCCAGCATTGTTCCTTTCAAGTCCAGCTTCTTCTTATGTGACAGGTGTTGCTTTGCCAGTTGATGGTGGTTATACTTGCATCTAAGTAAAATATATAAGGTGCTACAGAACTTGTTTTTGTAGCACCTTTTTTATGATACATCTATAATTAATAACTTCAAAGAAAAGTAACTTGAGAATATATACTATAGGTCATTTGCCTTTAGAAACTTATGTGGATTTTGTGCAGAATCTACAAAGGTACCATGTGAATTGTGTTGTGGATGTGCGACGCAATCCTGAGGTTTTGGCTTATAGGGAATTTTGTGGACAAGAACTCAAAGAGAATCTGAATAAGGAAAAGATTCTCTATTTATCTTTTGAGGAAGAGTTTGGCGGTTTAGAGACTATAATGTCAAATCATAAAGCTTCCGGATATAAAAAATGTATTGAAACCGAAGGATTTAAGAAGGGAATGTTGAGACTGAAAAATGGAGTAGAAAAAGGTTTCTGTATTGCGTTATTAGGTTCGGATGTTTTACCTTATAAGTGTATAAGATGCAAAGTTATTGGTAAGTTCTTGTTTGAGAATGATTGGGAAGTAATTCATATATTAAAAGGAGGAAGAATTGTTTCTCAGCAGTCTATCGAAGAGCATGAAATGAATGTTGAGGAAGAGAGGATAAAGAAAAATGAGGAATCTAAAAAGTTAGGACGAGATGGAGAGGAACTTGTCGCTAACCATTTGATACTTAAAGGATACAGAATCCTCCAGAAGAATTGGAATCTATATAAAGGTTGTGAGATTGACATCATTGCATTTAAGGATAACAAATTGCATGCAGTAGAAGTCAAGACACGAAGAGACGATAGCATCATGAAACCAGAACAGGCTGTAGATGACACAAAGTTGGTTCATATTCGTAAGGCTATTAATGAGTATAGATATAGGAATAGTCTTATGAACATAGAGTGCCAAATTGATACTGCTGCCGTTGTGCTTAGAAATGAACAAGATTATGACATCCGAATTTTCGAGGATGTGGTTAGGAGATGCAGTTGGTTTTATAAATAAATTTGCACGCCTAATTAAATGAGTATTTAATACTACCTAACATCAACTTTTTTATTTTTGAAGTGTCACGCTCATAACACCTACAACAACATCGTTTGCAAGAGTTCTGACGGTTAGAGAACGTAGTTTCTTCTTATGGTTGAGAGGAAGGTCGTATAATTGTGCAGCCCCTCCTGGAATACTAAAAACAGGTTTCTTGTCTTCTGGTTGGTCGCTTGATTTTGAACTCTTGGCGAAAAGTTGTTTTCTAAGATTACGGCTTGTAATACCTGTTGATAAACTTACGCGATATGGGAGAGGCGAAGGAAGACGATACGCTTTTCCATCATTGAAATAATCTTGTTCAATAGGACACCAATTATCTGGATTTCTTAGCTTTAGAGTATCAGAAGTCTCATCCATATACTCTACCTTTACAATAGCATTGTCAAAATGACTTTGCATAGGATTTGTGCTGCCAACCATCATGAGATACACATGGGAAGCCTTGCCGGTGAGGGGGATAGATATACTGTCAGGGTAGTTATCCCAAAGAGATGTGTAGATCACGTTTTTGTCTTCTTTCGGAGTGAAGAAAGGAATGTTCAGAAGTCTTATTATACCTTCATTAGAGAGGTTTCTAATGCCCGAGTCGTCTATATTTGCAGTACGTTTGGTAGAACACCAATCACCAATGCCTTGTGTTGGAAGGCATAAAGTGGTGTAGGGAGAACGAGGAGTAAGATATTTGTTCTCGAATATATCTGTTACTTTGGAATTGAACAAGTTAGATATGTCTATAGGAGTGCATTTTGAAGGAATGATGTTAAAGAAATCACATCCTTTATTAGTCTGAGTGCTACGTTGAAATGTTGTTTCGTTTTTATCATTAAGAATGAATGTAGGAATGCTGACAGTTTGGATGGAGTCAGTCGAAAATATAAAGTCTTGATATTCGCCTTTGTCTTTGTTTTGGCGAATAACGATGGTTAGAGGTTTTGAAAAATGCTGTGAGATAATGAAATAATCTTTTCCATCTTTTCGCTCAAAAGAGTAGTCGAGGTATGGAGTGTGGATGGATGCCTCATTCCATTCTGATGGAAAACCTGGACGGATGATACACTTGCCGTTTAGAGCATCAGGTGTGATGCCAAACAATCCTTCGATGAGAGTGCGAGAAGATATTCCTGTTACATCAGAGAAGTCTCGGTATCCCTCACCTGTAGCAGCATCAAGAGATGACAACTGACCAAAGTTTCCAGGACTGGAACCAAGATACATGAAGTCGAGAATTGTTCCTTTCAGTAGTTTGTAGGCAGAATCAGGGCGACCAGCTTTGTAATATGCTAAGGCAGTGTGCATAACTTCTGCCATAGCAATGTTGTTAATGCTCCATTCGTATGGTTGCCAATCAGAAGTGCTTATTGTTGAGAATGTTTCTCCGTTTGAAGAAAAGAAGATATGAGGTATGTTCTCATCAATGTATTTAGTGGCAGAGTATGCTTGCTGAGGAGTACATGCCTCACAGTCGATTGGTGTGTAAATGCTCCAAAGCGCAGCATCTGGATGAACTTGTTTTTGTCCCATGAAATCCTTAAATTCAGCCCAATGCCCGTTGTCTTTTAACCAAAGTTGCTCATTCATTGCATTAAGAATAGCGTCTGCCTCTTCCCTGTATGGTGCAGGATTCTCACCAAGCAGTTCTGCGATACGAGCCATCTGCCTATTGGCGTAATAATTATATGCAGAAGAATGAGTTCCTGCTCCACTATTATACTGCAAAGCATCACTTGCCCAAATGCAACAATATGCATCATAAAGATGATCATTATCAGGGTCAAAAGCATTCTTCTCCCATGCGAAATGATTTTGAAGTAGGTTCCACATCTTTCGCATATAGGTGGTATCAGCATCAAATTGGAAATGTCTCAGAAGTTCATCGACAAACACAAGATTCATGTCATAATGATGGAACTGATTGTTCTTGCCAGGGTTGCGACAGATGTATCCGTTGCTGTACATTGGAGTGCCCCATTCGTATGCCCCACGAGAAAGGTTGTTTTCCTCGTCCATGAGGTGAGGTTTTGTAACGGGTACACCTGTCACTTGACTCTTTGCATAAGCATCAAAATGTGTTTGTTGACGATCAAACATTCCTAACATATCGCCCATGTATGCTGCTCTCCAACCAGGAAGGGGAGTGCGCCAACCTACTGCACCATGATTCCATACGGTACCATCCCACGCACCATCAGCTGCTGTGGTGAGAATACCGCCGAGAGGATTGATAAATGGGTCTGGAGTGGAAAAGGAAACGGATGAAGTGAGTGCTTTCAGAGTCTCTCCTTCTTTTTCCCAAACATGCTCCAACCCCTTATTGTAGCAGAGTTCGTCATCAATAAAGGTGAAGAAATTGGTGTTGTTTTTTATCGGAAAAGAAATGCTTGATATTGCACCTTTGTTCATGTCTGGTTCGAAACGGTTTGCACTTGCAAAACTACCAATGTCCCCACCACGAGTCAACTTGGATGATTGACAAGGAAGGAGCGAAACTGTTAGTTCTGCCCCTTCAGCAAGTCCTGAACTTTCCACTTTCCAAATACCACCATCCTTTTCAGAATTAGCCATTACAGAAAGCACAATTTCACCCTCTCCCCATTTGCTGTCACGAAGTACATAAGAGCGTTTTCCCGCCTCGTATCTTGACTCGCAATGGCTTGTGGAATCAAGAGGAAAAGTCTGATTGCCTACAGATAGAGAAAGAAGAATGTTTTTTGCCTTTTTCCCATCAGTCACAGCAAATATCGGACGGTCACTTGTCTCTATACGAAAAGCAGAGTGAGAACCATATAAGGCACGAGTGAAACGGTTGTTTCCGTTCTTCGAAACAAGAGAATTTCCCTCAGGTACATAGTTCATTTTTCGTTCTGTAGTGGCTACATCTATAGTTTCGACCATTCCTTTAAGAAGAATGACACGGATGTTGTCAGTAAGATGGAAAAGAGAATTGCCGTAATTATCTTGAGAATCGCAGATAAGCAGAAGAGTCATGGTTCCATCAGGAAGAGTTGGTCCAAGACACATTCCCTCATAATTAGAAATATTTGGAAGTGAAGTGGTAAATTCCGTTATGAGAGTCTTAGGAAGAAATCTCTCTGCCGGCAGATTCTGCAGACTGTCTTCAAAGGAAACGCTATAGTCCGACGAAGGAAAAACACGATAAAGTTTGTTTACAACAAACGAACCTAAATATGCTTGTGCAACATAAAATTCACGTTCGAGAACTAACAGACTACCATCCTCAAGAGCTGTTATTTCCGGAACACCAAAACCGTAGTTCCTATCACTTGCCTTCTGCGCTTTTGGACTGTCTGTTTGATAAGCATATTGTGCATTAAGATTCAAGTCATAATCGGAAAAAGATAATAGACGCAACCTTGCAGGAGTGGGGTTTTCCACGCCCGACACCTCACCATCAGCCTTTAGTGTGTTTTCTGTAGTAGTCCAAATGCAATGCGTTTCTGGAGAATATCCAAGAGCCTCAAAACCATAATTACCAGCAACATGAGTCTGGTCCACTTCCGTTGGAACTTGAAGTTTTCTGCCTGTTGGCTGTCCATTAAAAGAGTATTCCAATATCTGCTGGTCATTCTCTGCAGAAATAAACAAGGAGTTGCAGAAAGGGTGGTAGATAATACCTTCAGCATCACGCACATAAGAAGTAGTTATGGAGTCCTGTCTGAATCCATGATTTTGCATGTAAGCAACATCACCATTAGCATCCAAAACAATCTCAAATTCATAGAACCCATTAGCAGTCGCTTTGTCTGTCACAACAGCATACCTATCTCTGCCCAATGGAGTGATGCCGCTATAGTTGCCAGCAGGTAGGCCCCATGCAGCCATGTTGTGCTGCTTGAGTACAGTTGCTTCGAGATTTGGATGTGAAAAAAGCAGCGTATCACTCTGCGCTCGTAGCTGAGTGGAACACGCTGCTATAGTTGTAAAGAGTAAAAGTCTCTTAAACATACTTATTTCTTTGTAGCTGGTTTCTTTTCAGACTTTGTCAACTTACCAATAAGTTCTTCAATCTCTTCCTTTGTGTCAGGGAAACCGTTCTTCTTGAAGAAATCAACAAGTTCACCAGCCTTTGACATATCAACATTCTTGAGAATGTCCGAAACGGCAGAACTGTTCTTGCCAAGTACGTTTTCCAACATAGACTGTAGAGCCTTCTCCTGCAAATCTTTCGAGTTGCCTCCTATTATAGCTTTGACAGCATCAAGTAATCCCATAATGATTTTAGTGTTTAGTTAGAGGAAAATATTAAACTTTTGTGTGTTACCACGTTGCAAAGATAATGAATACTTTGGATTAATGATGCAAAAAAGGATAAAAAATACTTTGTTTGTTTGTAAAACCAATAAAATGTTGTATTTTTGTCGTGAATATTAACTCTAATTCTTGATTAGCATTATGGAAAACAAATCAAAAGAAGATAGATATTTTATGCAGCAGGCAATAGACCTGTCTGTTGAAAATGTGAAGAATGGTGGAGGTCCGTTTGGGGCTGTAATAGTAAGGGATGGTGAAGTTGTTGCCACCGGTGTTAATCGTGTGACAGCAAATTGTGACCCTACTGCTCATGCAGAGGTCAGTGCTATTCGTGAAGCGTGTAAAAGGGAACAGAGTTTCAAACTCGAAGGATGTACCATCTACACTTCCTGCGAACCATGTCCTATGTGTTTGAGTGCAATCTATTGGGCTGGTATTAGTCGTGTTTATTATGGAAACACAAAACAAGACGCGGAAGACATAGACTTCAGCGACAAGTTTATATATGAAGAGATAGAAAAAGAACCTAATCTTCGTTCCATTCCTACAGAGCAATTCATGCGCGACGAAGCATTAGTTGCCTTCAAGGCTTGGAAGGAGAAAGAAGATAGGATTGAATATTAAGTGAATCCTCTGCTCTTGTTGCGCTTGGCACGTTCGATGCCAGATTTGTGATAAGCTTGAGATTTCTGTATAATGTCCAGACTGTTCCACCATACGGAGCAGGCTGGATATTGTTGTTTTGAAATATACTCTTTGTCGGCGATGCGAAGACTTGACCACCATTTGTTGAGCTGTATCTCCTCGTTCATAATAAATAGATGTTGATAATTAACTTGCTGCAAACTTACTAAAAATGTTCGAATAAAAAGAATTTCATTGTGTTTTTTCGCTATTTTAATAGTATGGTAACAATTTTTACAAAAAAAAACATTACATTTGTGCACAAAACTAATATAATTAAATTAATAATATAACGAAACAAGATGGAAAACAAAATTCAGGAACTTGCTGAAAAACTCCTCAAAGAAGGAGTTGAGCGTGGTCAGTCTGAAGCCGAGAAGATTATAGCAGAAGCTCAGAAGAAGGCAGAAGCTATCATCGCCGCAGCAAAGGAAGAAGCTGCAGGTATCAATGCTCAGGCAAAGAAAGATGCTCAGGCTCTTAACGAGAACACAAAGTCGGAAATCAAGATGTATGCTGCACAGGCTCTTAATGGTCTTAAGAGTGAGGTTGCAAATGTCATCGGTGACAACGTAGTAAAGGCCGCTTCTGCTAAGATTGCAGGCGACAAGGACTTCATGAATCAGTTTGTTCTCAAGCTCGCTGAAAAGTGGGGCGCACAGGAGGACATCGTTATTTCTACTGAAGATGCAGAAGGCCTTAAGGCTGTGTTTGCAAAAGAGGCAAAGGCACTCCTTGACAAGGGCGTGAAGATTGAACAGGTTAATGGCCAGAAGGCAGCATTCACTGTTCAGCCAGCAGATGGCTCTTACAAGGTAAACTTCGGTGAAGCAGAATTTACAGAATATTTCAAGAACTTCCTTCGTCCACAGCTTGTGGATATGATATTTTAATTAATGGGAAATTACTATTGCATGATGGCAGGATTGCCAGATATCACACTTGATAGCAAGTTGGATATTAGCATTCCTGACATTAGAGAGGAAATTGATATGAACTTCTCCGACAAGGACAAGAAGCTCATCTTTTATTTCTTCCTCGAGAACGATTGCAAGAATCTCGTAAAGCTCCTCAAGGATCCGAATGCGGAGATTGATCCAAATTCAAACTATATCATGGAGCAGTATCGAGATTTGATTACGTCTGCGCGTGAAATGAACTTCAATGTGCATCGTTACCCTGCCTTCATGTCTGAGTTTGCCCGTAACTATAATTATAATAAGGACACAGAAGGATACTATCCTGAGGATGAACTCCAGTTGGCATTCTACGAATATGCCATGCAGTGCCCTGACAAGATGATTAGTAATTGGTACAAACTCAATCTTGACATTAACAACATACTTACAGCAATGATTGCTCGCAAGAATGGTTGGAACGTGTCAGATTTCATCAAGGGAGACAACGAAGTCACTGAGATGATTCGTACTAACACCACAAAGGACTTCGACTTGAGTGCCGAATACGATTATGTAAAGGACTTGATGGCCATCGTGGACTGCGAAGACCCAGTGGAAAAGGAAAAGAAGATTGATGCGTTCAAATGGCTTTGGCTTGAGGAACAGACTTTCTTCAACATCTTCTCTGTAGATGCTGTATTTGCTTATCTCTGTAAGGTCAATATGCTTACACGCTGGGATAAGCTTGATGTAGAACAGGGACAGGCTAAGTTCCGCCAAATCATTGAAGAATTGAGAGGCGAGGCTAAGGTTCCAGAAGAGTTCACAACCTACATGCAGAAATAAGAAGGTGCATAAAACAAATCAGAATAATAAAACAAAAAGATAATGACTAAAGGTACAGTACAAGGCGTAATTGCCAACATGGTGACTATCCAGGTTGACGGTCCAGTATCTCAGGGTGAAATCTGTTTCATCGAGACTGGTGGCGACAAGTTGATGTCTGAGGTTATCAAGGTTGTTGGTAGTGACGTTTACGTTCAGGTGTTTGAGTCAACACGTGGACTTAAGGTCGGTGCTCCAGTTGAGTTCACTGGCCACATGCTTGAGATCCAGTTGGGTCCTGGTATGCTTTCAAAGAACTATGATGGTCTTCAGAACGACCTCGACAAGATGGACGGCGTATTCTTGAAGCGCGGTCAGTACACAGCACCACTTGATGACGACCGTGAGTGGGACTTCACTCCTATCGCTAAGGTTGGTGATGAGGTTGAATCATCAGCATGGCTTGGTGAAGTCATCGAGAACTCGCAGAAGCTCAAGATTATGGTTCCATTCCAGATGGTAGGAAAGGCAAAGGTGAAGAGCATCGCTGCTGCTGGCAAGTACAAGATTCATGATACTA
Source organism: uncultured Prevotellaceae bacterium (assembly GCA_937893145.1). Lineage (GTDB taxonomy): Bacteria > Bacteroidota > Bacteroidia > Bacteroidales > Bacteroidaceae > Minthosoma. The sequence continues at coordinate 9,945 of CALBJW010000138.1, forward strand.
TGGCTGTTCTCGTTAAGGAGGATGGTACAGAAGTGAAGGTTGATATGGTACAGCACTGGCCTGTTAAGTTTGCCATGACAAACTACAAGCAGAAGCCACGTCCATTCAAGCTTCTTGAAACAGGTGTTCGTACAATCGACACATTCAACCCAATCGTAGAGGGTGGTACAGGATTCATCCCTGGTCCATTCGGTACTGGTAAGACAGTGCTTCAGCATGCCATCTCTAAGCAGGCAGAAGCCGACATCGTAATCATCGCAGCCTGTGGTGAGCGTGCAAATGAGGTAGTAGAAATCTTCACAGAGTTCCCAGAACTTGATGACCCACACACTGGTCGTAAGCTCATGGAGCGTACTATCATCATCGCCAATACTTCAAACATGCCAGTTGCTGCCCGTGAAGCATCCGTATATACTGCTATGACAATGGCTGAGTACTATCGCTCGATGGGTCTTCGTGTACTTCTCATGGCCGACTCAACTTCTCGTTGGGCTCAGGCACTCCGTGAGATGTCAAACCGTATGGAAGAGTTGCCTGGACCTGATGCGTTCCCAATGGACCTCGGTGCCCTCATCTCTAACTTCTACGGTCGTGCAGGATATGTTTACCTCAACAATGGTGAGGTTGGTTCTATCACATTCATCGGTACTGTATCACCAGCCGGTGGTAACTTGAAGGAACCTGTAACAGAAAATACAAAGAAGGTAGCACGTTGTTTCTACGGACTTGAGCAGGACCGTGCCGACAAGAAGCGTTACCCAGCTGTAAACCCTATCGACTCATACTCTAAGTATCTTGAATATCCTGAGTTCGCAGAGTATATCTCTAAGAAGATTAACGATGCATGGATTCCAAAGGTACTCTCTCTCAAGACTCGTATGCAGCGTGGTAAGGAAATCGCAGAACAGATCAACATCCTCGGTGATGATGGTGTACCTGTAGATTACCATGTAGTATTCTGGAAGTCAGAAATCATCGACTTCGTTATCCTTCAGCAGGATGCATTCGACGAGATTGATGCCGTAACAAGTCTTGAGCGTCAGGAAGAGATTCTTAATCTTGTAACAGACATCTGTGAGAAGGACTTCCAGTTCGATGACTTCCTCCAGTGCGTTGACTACTTCCGTAAGCTTATCAACCTCTGTAAGCAGATGAACTACTCACAGTACAAGAGTGAAGATTATTACAGTTTCGTTAACCAAATTCGCGAGATGCTCGCAACTAAATAATCATGGCAACTGCATTTCAGAAAGTATATACTAAAATTGGACAGATAACAAAGGCCACTGTTTCGTTGAAAGCAAAAGGCGTTGGTTATGACGAGCTCGCAACTATCAATGGTAAGCTTGCTCAGGTAGTAAAAATTGCAGGTGACGATGTTACACTTCAGGTGTTTGAGGGTACAGGTGGTATTCCTACAAATGCAGAGGTTGTATTCCTTGGCAAGTCACCATCACTCAAGGTAGGCGACCAGCTCGCAGGTCGTTTCTTCAATGCATACGGTACCCCTATCGATGGTGGACCAGAGGTTGAAGGTACAGAAGTGCCAATCGGTGGTCCTTCAGTGAACCCTGTTCGCCGTAAGCAGCCATCTGAACTCATCGCAACGGGTATCGCAGGTATCGACCTCAACAATACACTTGTGTCAGGACAGAAGATACCATTCTTCGCAGACCCAGACCAGCCATTCAACGAAGTAATGGCTATGGTAGCCCTCCGTGCAAAGGTTGACAAGATCATCCTCGGTGGTATGGGTATGACAAACGATGACTACTACTTCTTCAAGAACACATTCTCAAACGCTGGTGCTCTTGACCGTATCATTGCATTCATGAACACAACTGAGGACCCAGCCGTAGAGCGACTCCTCATCCCAGATATGGCACTTACTGCAGCAGAGTACTTCGCAGTAGAGAAGCATGAGCAGGTACTTGTACTCCTCACAGATATGACTTCATACGCTGACTCACTCTCAATCGTAAGTAACCGTATGGACCAGATTCCTTCAAAGGACTCAATGCCAGGTTCACTCTATTCCGACCTCGCAAAGATTTACGAGAAGGCAGTACAGTTCCCAGAGAATGCAGGTGGTGGTTCTATCACAATCATCGCCGTAACAACACTTTCTGGTGGTGATATCACTCACGCTGTGCCAGATAATACAGGTTATATCACAGAAGGTCAGCTCTTCCTTCGTCGTGACTCTGATATCGGTAAGGTTATCGTTGACCCATTCCGTTCACTCTCACGTTTGAAGCAGCTCGTAGCAGGTAAGAAGACTCGTAAGGACCACTCACAGGTGATGAATGCCGCTATCCGTCTTTACTCTGATGCAGCCAATGCAAAGACAAAGCTCGAGAACGGTTTCGACCTTACAGACTACGACTTGCGTTGTCTTGACTTCGCCAAGGATTACGCAAGCAAACTCCTTGCTATCGACGTAAACCTCGACACTGAAGAGATGCTCGACGTGACTTGGTCACTCTTCCGCAAGTACTTCAAGATTGAAGAGGTCAACATCAAGAAAGAGTTTACTGATATTTACTGGAATTAATTCATAATTCATAATTCATAATTCATAATTAGGCTGTGCAATGAAGGGTAAAGATGATAATGCCATACTTGTTAAAAGCAAAGTTTTTGCAATAAGGTGCATTCGTCTTTATCAGTACCTTACCGATACAAAGCACGAATATGTAATGTCCAAGCAACTATTGCGTTGTGGCACAAGTATTGGTGCAAATGTAAAAGAAGCTGTAAGAGGTCAGAGCAGAGCCGACTTCGGAGCGAAATTAAATATATCGCTTAAAGAAGCAAGTGAATGTGAATATTGGATTGAATTACTCCACGAAACTGATTATATATCTGATGCAGAATGCGAAAGCATCTTGTCGGATTGTGTAGAATTAATTAAATTATTAACCTCAATCGTAAAATCTACATTCAATAATGATTAGTGAATAATTATCCCCTCTCAACCTGAAGAAGGAACAGATTGCTCCCTCTACAGTCCGGAGGCATATAATTATGAATTATGAATTATGAATTATGAATTATGATAAAGTTTCAATATAACAAAACATCGCTTCAGCAACTCGAGAAGAACCTGAAGATGCGTCAGCGCACCTTGCCTATCATCAAGAGCAAGGAGACTGCCTTGCGTCTTGAGGTGAAGAAGTGTAAGGAAGAGGCAGATGAGTTGGAACAGAAACTTCAGAACCAAATCCAAGGTTACGAGTCGATGTATGCCCTTTGGGGTGAATTCGACACATCACTCGTTAGCCTCAAGGATGTACAGTTAGATATTAAGAAGGTAGCGGGCGTGCGTGTGCCTGTACTTCTTAATATAGAACTCGAAACAAAGAAGTTTGGTTTGTTCTCAGCTCCAAAGTGGTACTTCGATGGTATCAATCTTCTTCAGGGCCTTGCAAAGACAGCCGTTGAACGAGAATTCGTTCTTGCAAAGCTGTCCCTTCTCGACCATGCGCGTAAGAAGACCACTCAGAAGGTTAACCTCTTCGAGAAGGTTCAGATTCCTGGATTCCAGGAGGCTGTACGCAAGATTAAGCGATTCATGGAAGACGAGGAGAACCTCTCTAAGTCTTCACAGAAAATCTTGAAGTCACTTCAAGAGAAAAGAGCAAGAAAGGAGGCAGAGGAAGCAGTATGATTCAGAAAATGAAGAAACTCACATTCCTTGTTACCAACAAGGAGTATGACAAGTTTATCAGTGACATACGCGAACTTGGTATCGTCCATGTTGATATGCTTCAGCAGGGCGCAACAAGCGATGAACTCACTTCTGCACTCTCACTTGCTGACCGTTACAAGCAGGCTATCAAGGTCCTCGACTTCGCAAAGGACAGCTACACTCCAAACAATGCCTACACAGCACAGCCTGCCAATGCAGACGAAGCTCTTGCATTGCTTGAGGAGGTAGAACGTCTTGCTGCAGAAGAGAACAACCTGAAGCATCAGATTGATGCAGTCACTAAGGACCATGACCTCATAGACCCTTGGGGTGAGTTCTCTTGGGACACTATCGCCCAGCTTGAGGCTTCTGGTTATGCACCTTATTTCTATTGCATTGGCAACAAGCAATATAAGGCAGAGTGGGTTGACAAGTATTTCGCTACTCCTATCAACGAGTTGCAGAAGAAGATTTACTTTGTTGCATTCTCAAGTGAAGGTGAACCAGACATCACAGCAGAGCGTATCTATTTGCCAAAGCAGTCGCTTTCTTCATTGAAGGCACAGCTTAAGGAACTTGACTCTAAGTTGGCAGATGTTCATGAGGCTCTTCTTAAAGTCAATGCCGAGAGCCGTGCTTCTATCGAGGCTGGTCAGATTGCAGCAGACAATGATATCGCCCTCTCAAAGGTGCATCTCAGCAACGAAAGCATTGCAGCCGACCAGGTCAAGTTGATGATTGGTTGGTCGCTCGAAGAGAATGCAGAGCAGATTGTGGACTATCTTGAGAAGTCTGGTGTTTACTACGAGATAGCAGACCCTGAGTTTGATGATGATGTGCCTATCAAGATTAAGAACAATAAGTTTGCAACCTTGTTCGAACCAATCTTGCGCATGTACTCATTGCCAAACTATCATGATATCGACCCACTTCCACTCTTCGCACCATTCTTCATGCTGTTCTTCGGACTCTGTATGGGCGACCTTGGTTACGGTCTTATCATCACAGCCATTTCCGTTGCAATCATCTTCGCGAAGCCAGACCTCAAGTCGTATGGTCAGCTTGGAGCGTTGCTTGGTGGCATGACATGTATTTGCGGTTTCATCACAGGTACCTTCTTCGGTATCGACCTTGCACATGTCGATTGGGCATTCATGAAGCCTATCCAGCCATACTTCGTCAACGACTCCATGAAGGAGAGCTTCTTTGGCTACTCACCAATGATGGTCATCTCTGTCATCATCGGTCTCATTCAGGTGCTTATCGGTATGACTATGGCAGGCTGCAAGGCAGTGAAGAACTACGGATTCATCTATGGTGTAGGTAAGTTCTCATGGGTTCTTGCCCTCGTTAGTGCCGTTATCCTCTTTGGTCTTCCAATGTTCGGAGTCGTACTCCCTACATTCGTTCAGTATGTCCTCTATGCCCTCATCGCTGTAGCAGCATTCGGCATCTATTTCCTCAACAACCCTGCAGCATACGCAAAGGCAGGCAGTTTGAAGAAGTTGCTTGGTGTGGGTATGAACCTCGGTTCTGGTCTTTGGGCAACATACGGCATGTCAACAGGTCTGCTTGGTGACCTCCTCTCGTATATCCGTCTCTTCGCACTCGGATTGACTGGTGGTGTACTTGGTAGCGTGTTCAACTCACTTGCAATGGACATGAGTCCACAGATTCCAGTCGTACATGAGATTGTGATGGTCATCATCCTCCTCTTCGGACATGGTATCAACTTTGGTCTCTGTATGATTTCATCATTCGTTCACCCTATGCGACTCACCTTCGTGGAGTACTTCAAGAATGCAGAGTTCGATGGTAACGGTAAGGAATACAATCCATTCAAATTAAAGTAAAAGACCCACCCCATCCCTCCCTATAGGGAGGGGGTAGGAAGTTACAAGATTTTTCCGGATTCTCCAGCTTGGTTAAGCCCTTCTCATGGGTGGCAGGAGTTAATCCAATTTTATAAAACATTATTATTAACAAATTAAAAATTGCCCGCTATAACTCGGTGGACTTGTAGATAATTAGAATAGTAACTACAGGTCCCCCTCCCTTCAGGGAGGGACGGGGTGGGTCTATTAAAAATTATGAGTCCAATTATTTTGGCGTATCTCGGAATTGCCCTCGCAGTAGGTCTTTCTGGTATTGGTTCAGCTTATGGTGTAACAATCTGTGGTAACGCTGCTATCGGCGCGTTCAAGAAGAATCCAAGTGCATCAGGTTCTTACATCGGTCTTTCAGCCCTCCCATCATCACAGGGTCTTTACGGTTTCGTAGGTTTCTTCATCCTCAACCCAATCGTAAATAGTGACATCACTATGTTCCAGGCTTCAGCAGTATTTGGTGCAGGTCTCGCTCTTGGTGCAGTAGCTCTCTTCTCAGCAATCCGTCAGGCAAAGGTTTGTGCTAACGGTATCTCGGCTATCGGTGGTGGTCACAACGCTTTCGGTACAACAATGGTGCTTGCCGTGTTCCCTGAGCTTTATGCTATCCTCGGTCTCCTCGTGCTCATCCTCATCGCTGGTGCACTCTAATGAAACGAATTTTTATCATTGCCTTAATGGCAATCACAACAATAGGAGTAGGCGCACAGACGCTTACTCCTTTTGGTACTATCGTACCTGCTACTGATTCCCACATCCAGTATGTTGGCCGTGTATCTTTCAAGAACCCTGAGTCACCTCTCTTCACCTTTCCTGGAGTACAGATTCGCACTGGTTTCACTGGCACATCCCTCAAGATGATGGCAAAGCCAGGCAGTGGTTACTTCATGGTCGAGATTGATGGTTGTGAAGCATTCAAGGTCGGTTTCAATGCTATGCGCGACTCTGTAGCCACACTTGCTGCAGCACTTCCAAACGGAACTCACCAGGCTGTCATCACATACGCGAACGAGGGTTACGACCGTCGTCCAGAGTTTCGTGGCTTCATTCTTGACAAGGGAATGCAGCTTGCTGATGCTCCTGCATTGCCAGAACGCAAGATTGAGTTCGTGGGCAATTCCATCACTTGTGGATATGGTGTAGAGGCTATAGGCGAACACAACCATTTCCAGGATGAGAATTCAATCAGCACATATCTTTGGTTGAAGTATCCTGAT
>CALBJW010000139.1 GCA_937893145.1 uncultured Prevotellaceae bacterium
TAGCAGTGGCGATGAGGGCAAGGATGCTGGCTGTGTAATAGAGAAAGGTGTAGTCGTGTTCGAGCGAGGAGGTGAGTTCGGCAGAATAAGGCACAGACGAACGGATAATCTTGTCGCCAAAGCGTGTGGCAGAGTAGAAGTATTTCTCTCCGTTCATCTCAGAGGCTCGTTTGATGGCATAACCACTACCATTCTGGAGTGCCTCTTGTATCTCCTCTCGCCAGAGGTGATTGCCCATACGACTAACATCAGCTTCTTCTGTGTCGGAGAGAACGTTGCCGAGTGTGTCGATAACGGTGACACGAATGGCAGCACCCTCAAAGCCCCCTCCTTGCTCCCCCAGGGGGGAGTGATAGCCAAGCGCGGTGTTCTTCCCCCGTTGTTGAGATAAGAGGGGGGCGATGTGGTAGTTGTTGAGTTGCAACTGCGAATGAAGAATGTCAACACGGAAGGCATGTTCACGCCTATACTCATATATACCGAAGAAGAGCGTGAATACGCTTGCAAGCATAGTCGCCATAACGACTATCTTGTTTGTGAGTCGTATCTTTATCATCTTTCTAATAAGTGCTATTTGCCAAACATATACCCATATCCAAACTTGGTGCGCAGGCATTCGCCATAGCGTCCTATCTTCTTGCGTATGCGAGTGATATTGACATCCACCGTGCGGTCCAGAACTATCGTGTCGCTTGGCCATACGGTACTGAGTATCTTTTCACGCGAAAAGACCTGTCCTGGTTTGGAGAGAAGAAGGGCAAGCAGTTCAAATTCCAGTTTTGTGAACAGCACTTCATTGCCATCAATGAAGCATTCCTTGCGGTCAAGGTCTAACTTTATGCCAACAGACCCACCCCCTTGCCCCTCTCCTGAAGGGAGGGGGGTATATACTATTATATGTCCGTCATCTCTCTTGGCTGATGAGGCATTCATACCTATCGCACCTTCATAGGCAGAGGTATCCTCTCCCCTCCCTTTGGGTGAGGGGGTGGGGGTGGGTATTCTCCTCAACACAGCCTTTACCCTTGCCTTCACCTCACTGATGCGGAAGGGTTTGCAGATATAGTCATCACTGCCGAGAGCAAAACCTTGCAGAAGGTCTTCCTCCAGAGTCTTTGCTGTGCAGAAGATGATGGGGATGTTGGACATGAAGTAGTTCTGCTTCAGTTCTGATGCCCACTCAAAGCCCGACTTTGGAGTCATCATCACATCAAGCAGTATCAGGTCAGTCTGTTTGCCTATAGACAGATTCTTCATTATGATCCCCTGTCCTTCATCAGCCCCTTCTGCCACATCCACATCATAGCCCTCCATCTCAAGATTGAAACGGAGTATCTCACAAATGTCGGGTTCGTCATCGACGATAAGAATACGCTTTGCCATACTTTATGAATAATTACCAGGTGCAAAGTTACAAAATTCTATTTGAATACAACTCACATTCTTTTTCTCCAGTCATAACTTTAACAACATTGTAACACTTTGCTCCGATTTCACCGAAACTTAACACCTTTGCAACATCTCTGTAATATCGTTCACCTACCTTTGCACCGTCACTGCGAGAGCGAACCAAAACCTTGCGATGACGATGTGTTTTATGAATAAAGTAGGTGTTTTCCTTTTGTTCTTATGCTGCTGCGGTGCTTCAGTAGCGCAAACAAACAATCTTCCCCAGATACATGGCATCCTGCGTGGCAAGTATGAGTACCAGCCCGACCTCGATGCCAGTCGCTTTGAGGTGCGCAATGCTCGTCTCTCAGTAGATGGCAACCTGCCTCTGCGTTCTTCATATAAGTTGGAGGTGGACCTATGTGATGAGTCGGCTATCAAGATGAAAGATGCGTGGGTGAGAGTAAATCCTGTAAGCACTTTGCGCATCACGCTTGGACAGCAGCGTATGCCATTCTCTATTGATGCTCACCGTAATCCTTCGGCTCAGTATTTTGCCAACCGTTCATTTATTGCGAAACAGGTGGGTGACATGCGTGATGTGGGTGCTGCAGTGGGTTATGACATAGTGAATGGGGAGGCACGCAAGGTGTTGTCGGTCGATGCTGGAATATACAACGGCAGTAATCTCGACAACCAGAAGACTGCATGGTTTACCTCACCTGCATATTCTGCCCGCATACAGTATTTCCCAGTATCGGGACTTGCAATAATTCCAAGTGTGCAGCACCAACTCATTGCAAACCGCGAAGCATCATACACATCTATGGACTTCGGTGCGTACTACGAGAAGGGCGGTCTGCACATTGAGGCAGAATACCTCCGTAAGATATATGCTCACGACACCTTTGATGATTGCAATGCTGTGGATGCGATGGCAATCTATAAGCAGAAACTGAAGAGTGAGAAGTCTTATATACAAACCATCAGCTATCTGCTCCGCTATGACTATATGGACAAGCATAGCGATGGCAAGAAAGGATTTGAGAATGGTGATGGCCCAAAGAGACTCATCATGTCGGATGCTCAGCGTCATCGCATCACTGCAGGCATGACATTCTCTGTGCGTAACAAGTATTTCCCTACAGACCTCAGACTCAACTACGAGAAGTATTGGTATCCTTCAGGTGGTACACCAAAGGAAAGCGAACAGGACAAACTCGTAGCTGAGGTGATGATAAGGTTTTAATTCTTTCGGAATGCCGCACACTAACTTTTATATAATAAATTACCATGCAATCAAATAAATCCATAAAAGAAGAAGCTCTCGAAGGAAAGATAACCAAACTCCTTACCGAGATGGTGGCAAACTACACTTTAGACCCTCTGCCATTAAATATAGTACAGATCCTATTGGCTGATGCTGAAGTCAAGGCAATCCATGACTATGCCAACACCGTATCCATCACCCGAGTGGGGCTAAACGATCATGGACCAGTACACATGAAGACCGTGTGCTACAATGCATTGAAGATGCTGAGAATATTGCGCGATTCGGGCGTGCAGACCAGCCTCGAACAGGAGTCGGCAGGCACATTCTCCGACAGCCTCACAGCCGTCTGCATCGCAGCCCTCCTGCATGATGCAGGTATGACCATAGCACGCAAGGGACACGAACTCTATTCGGGCATCATAGCCTATCATATCATCAGCCAGACGCTCACTGAGGCATTGCCCCATGATGTGAGACGCCGTACCATCATCCAGTCACTCGCTATGGAAGGAATCCTCGGCCACATGACCACCAACCCCATCCATTCCATCGAGGCAGGACTGATACTCGTAGCTGATGGATGCGACATGACCAAAGGGCGAGCTCGCATCCCTCTGGAGCGACCAACCAAGCCCGCCGAGGGCGACATCCACAAGTATTCAGCCCACTCCATCGAACAGGTAAAGATACATCACGGCTCCGAACGCCCCATAAAGATAGAAGTCCGCATGAAGTCCGAAGTCGGTTTCTTTCAGATCGAGGAAGTCCTTATCCCCAAGATTCAGTCCAGTCCTGCCAAGCATCTCATAGAACTCTATGCAGGAGTGGAAGGGGAGGATATGAAGAGGTATATATGAAAGGAGAGTAGCAACGAATACATCATTGCTGCCCCCCCTTTCCTCACGCCCTTGTCTGTCTTGCCTTGCTCTGTACTACATTGAGGATGTAGTCGCCGAGTTTCTCAAGACCATTGATGTAGTCGATGTAGAAGGCTCCGAGTTTGTAGTCGTACTGACCAGTAGCAATGTTCTGGAGGTTGTCGCTACGCACCTGTGTACGGAGGGCATTTATCTGCTGTTCGATACTATAGCTACGACTGATGTCGTGACCTTCTCCTTCTGGTTGCTGGAGAGTGGCGGTCATGAGAGCGAGGGCTTCGCTGACAAGATGCTCCATACGGATAATCTGTTCAAACTGTTCTGGGTTGAAAGGCTCAGGACAGTTTTCTTGTTTACGGCTGAGAGTGCGAGCCAGTGAGAAACAGCAGTCGCCGATACTCTCAAGGTCATCCACCTCACGAAGCATACGCTGCACCTGTCGTTTGGCTTCGTCAGAGAGGCGACCTTCACTAACTTGCTGCAGATAGTGGGCTATCTCATACTCCATATTATCGGTGATGCCTTCATATTTCTCAACCTTGGCGAAAAGTTTCTTGAAGTTGTCATCATCATAATCGTCATCGTTGGTTCTCATAGAGAGAACACAGTTGAATGACTTCTGGCATCGTTCTGCAAAGTGTACAATCTCCTTGCGGGCCTGAAGCATAGAGAGTTCGGCAGTGGAGAAGAGACCGCCAGAGATATATTTCAGACCATATTCCTCTACCTCTTCCTTGAGAGGAAGTACGCGGCACACGAAGTTTTCTATCTGTTTCACAAAACCTATCAGCAATAAGGTGTTGAAGATATTGAATGCTGTGTGGAACATGGACAGTTTGAAGAGGTCGTTGGAGCCTACCATCATCACATCCTCTACAAACCAGCTGACTGCATTACAGAACGGATAGAACATGAGCAGCACGACGACCACACCAAACACATTGAAGAACATGTGAGCGAGGGCAGCACGACGAGCCTGTGTGCCTGCTGTCATGGATGCCATCATGGCTGTGATAGTAGTACCTATGTTTTGTCCCATAGCAAGTGCTGCAGCCTGTTCGAGTCCGAAGCCAGGAATGTTCATGTCGAAGAGCATCAGAGTGATAGCCATTGTGGCTGCCGATGCCTGTACTACCATTGTGACCAATGCACCAACGATGACAAAGAGAATGATGGTGAGGAATCCTCCACCAGCAACCTTAGACAGCATGTTTGCCACCATCGAACCGATGTCGAGGTCTGTGGCTGCCTGTTGCAAGAAACTCAATCCCATGAACAAGAAGGCAAATCCGAAGATGAATTCACCTACTGACTTGCGTTTGTTGCGACCACTGAAGATGAGTGGAATGCCAAAGGCAAGGAGAGGAAGGGCAAGTGCTGCTATGTTTACCTTGAAACCGATGGCTGAGATAATCCACGCAGTCACCGTAGTACCTACGTTGGCACCCATTATGACTCCGATGGCTTGGGCAAGGTTCATCAGTCCTGCGTTGACAAACGACACGACCATGACTGTTGTGGCTGATGATGACTGGATGAGAGCAGTGACTACAAGTCCAGTGAATACTCCCATGATACGATTTTTGGTCATGGCAGCAAGAATGCTGCGCAGACGGTCTCCGGCAAACTTCTCAAGTCCTTCACTCATTGTCTTCATTCCGAAGAGGAAGAGACCGAGTGAACCGAAGAGGGAAAGTAGATTTAGAATCATTACTGTTTAAAAAGTGGTTTACGAATTTTGTTGCAAAAGTATTACGAAAATGTTACAAAGTTGTTACAACTGTATTAAGAAATTATTACATTGTTATTTGTAATACTAATGCAACAAGTTTGAAATCTCTATGTAATAATGCTCACCGACCTTTGCGGCAACAAAAGAAATATTCACTTTTTCAGACAAATGGTAAAACTAACAAAACAAAACTATGTGGAGCGTGATGTGTCATGGATGCACTTCAACCACAGAATACTTGAGGAAGCGCAGCGTGAGGATGTGCCAGTACTTGAGCGTATGTCGTTTTTGGGCATCTATTCCAACAATCTGGATGAGTTCTTTCGTGTGAGGATGGCAAATCTCGGTCGAGTAGCTGCATTAGGAGATAGTCACGCTACGAAAGATATCAAGGCTGAGGCAGAAAAGGCTGCTCGACAGCTGAAGCAAATAAACCGTCTGAACGCTCAATACTCGGTGGAGTATGCTCATGCAGTGGATGCTGTGGGTAAGGCGCTTGCTGAAAACGGCATACACATACTGAGGGACAATGCGTTAACAGAGGAACAGAAGCAGCGTGTGTTCCAGTTTTATAGGGCGAAACTCATAGGAAGAATTTCACCAGTATGGTTCGAGAATTTGCACGACTTCGACCGTGAGGCAGACGACAATATTTATATGATTGTACGCATGAAGAAGGACGATACAAAACCTCGTTATGCTTTGTTCCCATTGCCGGTGGATGTGGTTGGCAGATGGTTTGTGCTGCCAGGTGAGGATGGATGTGTGATGTACATAGATGATGTGGTAAGGGTATGTCTGCCTTTGGTGTTCCCTGGTGTGCAGTACGATTGTTTCGAGGCATGGACATTCAAGTTTACCCGTGATGCAGAGATGGAGATTGACAATGATCTTCGCGAGGGTTTCATGCAGAAGATACAGAAAGGTGTGAAGTCGCGCAAGGTAGGCAATCCTGTGCGTATAGTATATGATGCAAGCATACCGAACGGAGCATTGCGCCGCATTAAGTCGCTGCTGGCAGAAGGGGCTCACCTGGACACTGCAGTGGCTGGTGGACACTATCAGAATCACCGCGACTTCATGTCGTTTCCTAATTGTGGAAAGGAAGGACTGACATATCCAAAGTGGCAACCTATAATCAATAAGGAGTTGCACAATGCGGAGAGTATCTTTAAGGTGATACGCGAAAAGGACCGTATGTTGCATGTTCCATATCATAGTTTTGATGGATATATTCGTCTGCTGAATGAGGCAGCAATTGATCCGAAGGTGAAGGGCATAAAGACTACTTTGTATAGGCTGGCAAAGGACTCGAAGGTAGTGCATGCACTGATATGTGCAGCTCTCAACGGCAAGAAGGTGACTGTTATCATCGAACTCTTGGCTCGTTTCGATGAAGCAAGCAATATCAGTTGGTCGAAGAAGATGCAGGATGCAGGCATCAATGTGGTGTTCGGAGTTGAGGGCTTGAAGGTTCACTCAAAGATTACTCACATCGAATTCAAGAACGGACAAGGCATTGCTGTGGTTTCGACTGGCAACTTCCACGAGGGCAACGCATCGCGCTACACGGATGTGATGCTGATGACTGCTAATCGCAATATAGTGCAGGATGTGGAGCGTGTGTTCCGATTCATCGACAAACCTTATTCGCCTATTAAGTTCAAACATTTGCTCGTGTCGCCTAACGAGATGAAGGAGAAGTTTTTGCAACTTATTGATACAGAGATAAAGAATCATCTTGCAGGCAAGGAGGCATGGGTGAAGATGAAGGTGAACCACATCACCGAACCAAAGATGGTGCAGAAGATTTACGAAGCTGTTGAGACTGGTGTGAAGGTGGAGGCACTTGTACGTGGAAACTGTTCACTGGTAGATAGTGAGGATTATGATGGAAGGATGAAGATTGTGGGCATCATAGACCGATACCTTGAACATTCGCGCATCTTCATCTTTGCAAATGGTGGCGAACCGCTCTACTTCATCGGTTCTGCAGACTGGATGCCTCGCAACCTTGACTGCCGTGTGGAGGTGGTTGCTCCCGTATATGACAAGGACATTCAAGAGGAACTGCTCACCATCGTGAACTATGGACTATGTGACACCAAACATGGACGACTCGTGGCGGGAGTACAAGACAACGATTTGGAATTTAGAAGCCAGGAGGCTTTGTACAATCACTATTTATAATGATTATGAAAAGAGAAACATCACCAAACAAATTCAACCTTGCTGCCATCGATATTGGTTCGAATGCAGCACGCATACTAATCAAACAGGTAGAACGCGTGAATGGCAACGATGGAGTGCAGCGACTCAGAATGAAGAAACTGCAGTTTCTGCGTATCCCACTCCGACTGGGTATAGATGTGTTTAGCATCGGTAAGATTAGTAAGGAACGCGAAAAGCAACTCTTCCGCACCATCAAGGTGTTCCGACAGTTGCTCATAATATATAATGTGGAGGACTATCGTGCTTGTGCTACGGCAGCCTTTCGTGATGCAAAGAACGGCAAAAGCATCTTGCATCGCATTCGCAAGGACATGAAGATTGACATCGACATCATCACTGGCGATGAGGAGGCTCGAATCCTACGCGACTGCAATGGAGTGATGCATGGCAACATTTTGTATATGGATGTTGGAGGCGGTAGCACAGAACTCTCGCTCGTATGTGATGGCCAACTCATTAATAGCCGTTCGTTCAACATTGGTACTCTGCGTATGCTTGCAAACAATGTGTCACAGTCGGATTGGGATAGCATGAAAGTGGCTGTGACTGCATTCTGTCAGGATTTTGAGGACATACAAATCGTTGGTTCTGGTGGCAATATCAATAAATTGTACCGACTACAACCCAAGAACGAGCGCAAGGGCGACAGCCTGTCTGTTAGTTCGCTTGAAAAACTCAACGCAGCTATCTCTGCTCTCTCGGTTGAGGAGCGCATAGAGCAGTACGACCTCCACGAATATCGTGCTGATGTCATTGTTCCTGCAGCACAACTGTTCCTGATGGTGGCAGAGGCTTCGAAGGCTAATCAAATCCTCGTTCCGATGAAGGGACTCGCGGATGGTATCGTCAACGAATTGGCAGAGCGTCGCACTCGCATCGAGGAATAACATATTTTCAATTTAGGTATTAGATTTTTATGGAAACAGGAAAAAGTACTTTAGGCATCTATCTTCATGATGCTGATGAACTGGAATTACCGAAGTCGATGCCCAACTTCGATAATGATGATGACGACGATGATGATTGGGATGATGACGATGATGATGATTAGAACTCTGGGTATATGATTTTACTGCAGATATAATTCGAAGTTAAGCCCCCAGAGGGTTAGACTTTAGTCAATTAAGAGTTAAAATTAAGATTTAGCGTCTGCCAACTCTAAAATGGTAAATGGCTAAATGGTAAATATATCAGTTTATGGACAAAGAAAAAGCTATGAGAATCTTGCGTTACTACGATTACATCCGTTTGACATTGGTTGTGCTTATTATTGGACTATTATTGTATCTCGCAAGTTAACGAAACAATCAAATAAAGTAAAAAAAGACAATGGTTAACGAATTTATCTTTCTTGGAATAGTCATATTCCTTTGTGTGCTGGCAGTGTTTGACCTCGTGGTGGGTGTCAGCAACGATGCGGTGAACTTCCTCAATTCTGCCATAGGAGCAAAGGTGGCTAAGTTCCGCACAATAGTGATGATAGCGGCTATCGGTGTGTTTGCTGGTGCTGCCATGAGTAATGGTATGATGGATGTGGCTCGACATGGCATCATGACTCCAGAACATTTCTCGTTCTATGAGGTGATGTGTGTGTTTCTGGCAGTGATGGTGACTGATGTCATTCTGCTCGACATCTTCAATTCGCTCGGAATGCCAACTTCTACTACTGTTAGTATGGTGTTTGAGTTGTTGGGCGGTGCATTTGCAGTAGCAATTTTGAAGCTGGCACATGGTGTGACTACTTCAGATGGCACTCTGCTCAGTTTGGGTGACTTGCTCAACACAGAAAAAGCTATCAGTGTCATCATGGGTATCTTCCTCTCAGTGGCTATCGCCTTTGTTGTGGGTATGCTGGTGATGTGGATTAGCCGTATGATTTTTACATTCACTTATCGTGTGAATGGCAAGACTACTGCATACAACGGCAACATGGGTGGATTGACAAGCAGTTCGCTGAAGATTGGTATCTTTGCTGGTATTGCAGTGACAAGCATTATCTGGTTCTTGCTCATTAATGGACTCAAGGGCAGTTCGTTTATGTCACCAGAACTGAAAGAGATGATAAACGCAAATACGATGCATATTTTGTGTGGCGGTATATTGGTGTTTAGTGTCATCATGACTATATTGAGTGCATTAAAACTCCCTGTACTTAAGTTTGTTGTGTTGTTGGGTACATTCGCTCTCGCAATGGCTTTTGCGGGCAACGACCTCGTGAACTTTGTTGGTGTACCTCTCACCGGACTCGAAGCATATCAGGACTATATAGCAAATGGCAACGGTGATCCTGATGCTTACCTCATGCAGTCGTTGATGGGTAGTGCCCACACTCCAGTCATCTTCCTCATCCTTGCAGGTGTGGTGATGGTGCTCTCGCTCATCTTCTCGAAGAAGGCTCAGAATGTGGTGAAGACAAGCGTGGACCTCAGTCGTCAGGATGATGGTGACGAGATGTTTGGTTCGTCTCCTGTTGCTCGCACATTAGTACGCAATAGCAATTCTTCTGCGAAATTCATCTGTAAGATAATGCCTGACAGTCTGTTGCATTGGATTGACTCTCGTTTCAATAGTGATGAAATGAAACTTCCACAGGGTGCGGCATTCGACCTTATTCGTGCAGCGGTGAACCTCGTACTTGCAGGTTTGCTTGTTGCCATTGGCACAAGTCTCAAGTTGCCTCTCTCTACTACTTATGTAACTTTCATGGTTGCTATGGGTACTTCGTTGGCAGATAGAGCTTGGAGTCGTGAGTCTGCAGTATTCCGTATCACTGGTGTGCTGAGTGTTATTGGTGGATGGTTCATCACTGCAGGTGCAGCCTTCATCTTCTGTTTCTTCCTTACTAATACAATGTATTTCGGAAGCTACATTGCTATGGCACTCGCCATCACACTTGCTATCTATCTGCTTGTCAAGAGTAACTTCAAGAAGATACAAAAAGAAGAACGAAAAGAAGAGAGTCTCTTCATACAAATTCTCAAGAGCAAGGACAAGGCTGTCATCTGGGCACTTCTCTGCGAACATATTCGCATGGGCAATGCTGCACGAATGAAGTTTGTCATTGATACTTATGACAGCATGACAGATGCTTTCATTCGCGAACAGTATCAGCCTCTCAAGCGTGCTAATGCTCTCATTGAAGAAGAACGAAAGTCCTTGAAGCGTCAACGTAAACAGGAGATTGTCACTATGCAGCGACTCGACCCTACTCAGATGATAAGTCGCAATACCTGGTACTATCTCGGCATCAACTCGTGCCAACAGATGCTCTACTGCCTGAAGCGCATTAACGAACCTCTCCGTGAACATGTAGGCAACAGTTTCTCTCCAATGCCAGAGGCATACCATGCTCCTTTCGTCCAGATGAAGAAATCGGTTCTTGACCTCTACAATCGTGCCTTGAACATGCTCGAAACGGGTGATTTTACCGATGTTGAACAGCTCCGCGACGATTGCACAACAGTTCAAAAACAAATCTCCGACGATCGCAAGCAAGCTCTCGACAGCATGCAGGATGGCACCACAAACCTCAACACCCTTCTCCTCTCCATCCACATCCTCCAGGAGAGTCAGGAACTCACAGGTTCCCTCCGCCACATGCTCCGAGGCATGAACAAATTCGCCGGTGGAGAATAACTTCAATTAAGGTTATTTGAAGATATTTTGGCCCCCTATAACAAATACAAAAAAATCCCGTGTTACCAACTGGCAACACGGGATTTCACTTAATTCTTTCCAAAAATCATAGTGTCTTTACTTAATTTTCAGCGAATTTCGCAAAATTATGCCAAACTTCAAAGTTTTAGGTGCATAAACATACCCAAACACACGATATTCACCTATTTTCCCGTACATTTCATGAAAAACACATACGCTTTATGAACTTCACAATTTGTCCAAAACCATTTCATAATCTATCCGCAATAGGCTTGAAAAACTCCCTACCTTTGCATCGTCAAACAAAAACAATGACACTTTAACAAACAAATAACAATAACAAATAAAAAAAAATTACAAACCCGTGAGCCCAGCTCACACAAAACAAATGTCAATTATGAAAAAGTTTAATTCAATCCTCGTAATCGCAGCAGCACTCACATCAGTATTCGGTTTCACATCATGTGATAAGGCAGATGAACCATTTGTAGAACCAGAACCAATCCCACAGATTACCGAAGATGCCTACCTTTACGTACCAGTTACAGAAGCCCAACTCAAGTATATCGATGCAACATACACCATCTCAATGTTTGGAGAGAATAAGGTTATCAAACTATCTGAAATGACAGAGGTAACAGATGAGCAGAGCGTCAAAGGCAAAGAGTCCATGCTTTATATGTACAACTTCAATAAAAAAAGCGACTCATCTCCTGCCAAGATCTACGAGTACAACCTCGGCAAAACAATTGGAGCAAAACTTGTTTCCATCAAGTATACAGCACTCACCCCAATGACTGATGAAGGAATTGATTTCATAGAAGGTGCTAAGATCAGTTCAGGCGTCAAGACTCTAAGTGAGACAAAATCTTACAATTACCACAATGGATTAAAGGAAATAGAATCCGTAATGGGTATCGTCAATCAGTACATCAGCAATTTTAACTGAAACTAATATGTTCCTTCCCCATGTCAATTCCATTATGAAACTTTTCATAATTTGACACATAATTTCCCTCAGGGTGCATTGAAACAAACTGTTTTGATGCACCCTCTTCCATAATGTCATAGCCAGCAGCTTGTGTTGCAAACTAAGATCTCAAATCTCTTCATTCATACTCATCAGCACCAAAAAGCAAGAGGAGTGGCATTTGTCACTCCTCTCATGTTATCTATTACCGATGTCAAAGTCAAGTGTACTATGTAATTGACCAAAATCTGTATTTGACTGAACTCTCCATAGCGAGGCTCTTTTTATGTACAGATTATGCTATACTTGTCAAATATTAGTAAGACTATTAAATATCGTATATCACCTGCTGATTTTAATATTTTTACCATTACAACTCATAATGCAAATACCTTTTGGAAGTTTTATTCTCTGTCCTTTTAGATTGTAATATTCAGGAGTTGAAATGTGAGAAATTGGAGTCTCTACCGAGTTTGGAGTTCCACCCATAAAGTCAAACTCGAGAGAGTGATCTGCATTGATTGTGATGTTTGTGATAGAATAATTTTCAAAAATAGGATTGACAGCCGATGTTATGGACGTATATTTGGGTGAGCCGAAAGGAATAGTCGACTGATCGTAATTATAATACGAGGCATTTGGTATGGCAATCCCTGAATTCGTTGCAGCGGAGATTACACGTATGTTCTTCACAGAACCACTATTGACATTGTGAAACTCAAAATTATTACGGTTCCAGTTTATCTCAGTAAGCAGGAGTCCTTCTCCCGGTAGATTAACATCCCACGAATCGGCAATCTTAGCACGATTCTCGAGAAGGAAGAAATGGTTTGCATTCTTAGGGTCAAATATGATGCATGCTTCAGGCTTTTGGCTCAGGGGTTCAAGAACAACATGACATGGCTCAGTAAGTTCCTGTGGTGTGAGCCATCCCATATACATACGATTGAAGGACGTCATGTCGCAACAATGATTGTTGGCAGCACTATATGATGTCTGTCTGAATCCATAACACATGGCATCATATTGTCCCAAATAGGAAGTGAGGTTTTTGTAGTAGTCAGTAAGATCGAGAATACCGTGTCCAAGTTCATGACAGACGGTATGTATAGGAGCAATAGCAGACGATGCATCTCGTAGTTCCTGACTAAACACGTATCCTGAGAACTCATAGTCGCCTATTGAGAGTGAGAGGTTGTACTGAGCTAACCAGTTGCGATGAGGATAAATAGATGTAACCACAGCACGACGGGAGTTGTAGTCGCCATTAGCATGCCCAGCATAGATAGCAAGCACACAGTCCACTTCCTTATCACCATTGCAATCAAACTTGCTCCAGTCCACATCCTGTCCTACGGATTTCAAGGCATTGATGACAAGAGATGCATCTGCCTTATAATCTGCATAAGCAGCAGCACTGCCTGCAGCGGTATAAGAGCCGATACTTTCAAACTCCACATTCATCTGTCCGTACGATTGTGCAAGGAAATAGTCGTTTACTGAACCATTTTCCTTCATGTGGTTAGTAGAACACTTTTCATTAAGTCGTTCCATCCAGAAGTTCTGGTTTGCTTCAGTGATGGTTTTAGTATCAGAGCCATTGGTCTCTGAGAAATTGATGAAGACAACTGGCACTCTGATTGTGCCCTTAAAGTCTTCGAGAGAGAGTCGGCACCATTCGGTTGCTCTATGACAAGGCAGTTCATGTTTCTGGGCTGAAACATGAACTGCGATGAGAGATAATATTAAGAATACTTTGCGTAACATGAAATTATGTTGTTCTATTAACAGTAATGGATTTCAGTCCACTACCAATCCACATCCATCAAAAAGTCTTGTTCCCCATCTGCGAAAGAGACATTGGAACGTTCTTTTGCAAATTCCTCCTCTGTGCTTAAAGTGTTAATGTTGCTTAAGCATACAAAAGAGTCATCTAAAAACTCACAGCAAATGCTTTCAGGTGTAATATATTGTTTTTTCATGATCTTTTCAAACAGAATTATTACTTGTTAATAAATACTTTTTTCCCACCTCGAATATATATACCAGCAGGAAGAATTCTTGTGGTGCCAAGACGAACTCCCGTGATGGTGTATATAGCATTACCGTCATTTTCTTCAGAAATGATGGATGACTGAATTGCCGTAGGTTGTAAAATGTTCTGAGAGAGAGAAAAACCCTTTGCTGCAGAAGACTTGGAAACTGCAAGATATGCAGTGGTTTCCTTTGTCATCTTGAAAGGAGCACCTTCATTTGCTCCCCAGTAGAAACCAAGTTTTGACTTGGTCTCAGAATCGTAAGTGAGTTTGTAGTAATACACATTAGAGCGTGAAGATTGTGTCATACCTTCAGATGTACGTCCACCTTCAAGTTGGTTGGCTTCCTTATCACCGTAAAGTCTTGCCTTTTCCGCCGATCCTACTTTCTCTTCGTATAGTGTGGCAGAATACGAGCCTTTACTTCCTGTGATAAGAAGTGGAGTACCTGCTGGTACTATATCTCCTGAATCGTATCTGACCTCAGGATTGAGAGTGCCACCATCCGCTGTTGCATCTATTATAAAACAACCCTTCAGTCCTTCTGGCATCTTATACGCATCATTAGCATTATAATATGTTCCGTATCCCTCTGCAGTGGCAATAGAAAGTGTAATTGGCTCCATATCAACATAGGTCGTAACATTTTCTTCCTTAGTACCAGAAGGTATGAATATACTAATGCTATTAGAACTTGTTGTGTTACGACCAAATGCACCAGCTTCAATGCTTGGACTTAACAAGTAGTAAGTTGTAAATTTCTTTCCGGTCGTAACGCTATAAGAAAGGTTAGAATTACTACCAGTTCCCGACAATGTCCATACTGTTGAACCTGCATCACCATAAGCGAAAGTCGTACCACTGGCGTTGAAGTACTTTTCTAGTCCCACATTATAGAGATAGCCTTCCTTTGTGAGTTTGAAAGTGTACATATTTCCTTCTACATTCACATCTTGAGTATAAGTACCGGTTGCACCAGGACCACTAACAGATGCAGATGCATTATTTCCTAATCCCCACCATCCATTAGCAGAAAGGATAAGAAATTCAGTATCAGAACCGCGAGATATAGTCGTATTGGAAAGTTTGTAAATCGTCTTTTCTACCGTTGTCTGCTCTTCTTTCTGTTTCTTAGCCATTCCGATATAGGTATTGCCATCTTCATCTTCTGTACTTCCACCCATGAAGTCAAAAGATACAGAACCATCAGCATTAATCATAATGTTTGTTACAGTCTTTGTGCTGAAGATAGAACCGAATGAAGAAGATATCTCAGTAACATTGTTTGTGCCGAAAGGCTGAGTTGAAAGATTGCTTGTATAATTGCCAGAACCGAAAGTGACATTATTTGCAGGAAGCACCTTCACCTTACCATCATTGGATTGATGGTAAAGAATCCAATCATTGCTGCTTTCGTTTACTTCTGTAACGATAAGACCTGAAGCCAATCCATTGTCCCATGAACCTGAAGTGGCATAACGATTTTCAAGAAGATAATAGTGAGTCTCCGATTCCTTAATCATGTAGCACTTTGCTTCATCATTAAGTGGCGGAAGCGTACAAGTGGTAGGTTCTGTAAGTTCTATAGGTGAGAGCCATCCATTGAGCATACGGCTGAATGACGATAGTCCAGGAACAGGATTTGGAGTTTTATATGTGGAAGAAAGATATAGTCCATAGTCCATAGTATCCCACATGCCCATGTTCGAACCGTATGATGGATTTCCTGTACTTTTATTGTAATAGTCAGGAAGGTCGAAGAGTGCATGACCAAGTTCGTGGAGTGCAGTCGAAAGTCCATCACGATTTGCGGAACCATTTGCGAGGTCGTTTACAAAGAGATAGCGAGAGAATTTTAGGTTGTTGATACCAGAGATGGTAGTACCATTACCACCAGTATTGATGTCGAGCCATCCGCTTTGTGGGTAGATACCTGTGATTTGTGAATTTTTACTGTTGTAATCTCCGTCTGCATGTCCTGCATAAATTAGGAGGACCATGTCTACAAATCCATCATTGTTGGAGTCGTATTGAGTCCAGTTGGTCGAAACAAGGCTACTTACGGCAGTACTGACGAGATTTGAATAAGATGTGCTATAATTGCTTGCTCTTCCAGAAGCTGTATATGTTCCAACTTTTTCAAAGGTTACAGTAAGTTTACCATAACTCATATCATTGAAAAATTGTGTACCACCAAAATCACTTGTTGCATTAAGGCTTGTGATCCATCCTTGCTGATTGGTTTCGGATATTACAAATTCATCATCAGAAGCATTTCCATTTGCTGCCTGAGAGAAATTAACGAATATAACAGGAACCTTAATGTTCCCTGTTACGGCTCCACCATTATTAAGGCGTGACCACGAACCATTAGCTCGAGGCCAGATAGAAGCTTGCGCGTTCATTCCACATAGCATAAAAAGAGCTATGAGAGGGATAAATAGTCTTGCCATAGGTAAATTTAGTAATTATTAATTGAGTTGAATTAGTATATGAGTTTGTGTATTAAAGTGTCTTATACTGAAAAAGGTTTACACATTGTAACATCAACAAAGTATAAACCTAT
>CALBJW010000140.1 GCA_937893145.1 uncultured Prevotellaceae bacterium
ACCTTGAAGCCTGGCAACTGACCACCTTCACCTGGTTTAGCACCCTGTGCCACCTTAATCTGTATTTCTTCTGCATTCACGAGGTATTCGGCTGTTACACCGAAACGACCTGATGCAATCTGTTTTGTCTTTGAAGAGAGAGATACACCATCAATCTCTGTATGGTAACGCTCATTGTCCTCACCACCTTCACCAGTATTGCTTCGAGCACCAATCTTGTTCATGGCAAGAGCAAGAGCTTCATGTGCTTCGATAGAGAGTGCACCGAACGACATGGCACCAGTAACGAAGTGCTTAACGATGCTTTCTACTGATTCTACCTCATCGAGTGGAGTAGGAGTGGCAGCCTTCTTGAAACCGAAGAAGTCACGAATGAAGATTGGCTTCTCCTTGTCGTCAACCATCTTTGCCCATTCCTTGAACTTCTTGTACGAACCAAGACGAGTGGCAATCTGGAGGTTGGCAATAGTATCTGGATTCCAAGCGTGCTGAATACCATCACGACGCCATGAGAAGAGTCCATTGTTAGGGAGGAACTCATTGATTTCTGCTGGCTTAAATGCTTCGTCATGAAGAGCAATAGCATCACGGGCAATATCACGAAGACCAATACCGCCGATAGTTGAAATCTCTGTACCGAAATAGCGACGGAGCAAATCCTCAGAAAGACCAATAGACTCGAAAATCTTTGCACCACGATAAGAACGAATAGTAGAGATACCCATCTTAGACATGATCTTCTTCAAGCCCTTGTCAACTGCCTTGATATAGTTCTTCTCGGCAGTAGCATATTCCTCCTGAATGAGGTGCTTCTTTACGAGGTCGTCAAGTACTGCAAATGTCATGTAAGGACAAATTGCACTTGCACCATAACCAAGAAGGAGGGCTGCGTGCATCACTTCACGAATTTCACCAGACTCAACGATAAGAGCTGTCTGAACTCGCTTCTGAACACTAATGAGATAGTGGTGAACAGCACTTACTGCAAGGAGTGATGGGATAGCTGCATGAGTCTCATCGATGTCACGGTCTGAAAGGATGATATAGTTAACACCCTCATCAACACTCTTTTCTGCTTCCTTGCAGAGGTCTTCAATAGCCTGACGAAGACCACTTGCTCCCTTGCTGATTTCGAAGAGGATAGGGAGTTTCTGAGTCTTGAATCCTTTATAACGGATATTACAGAGGATGTCAAGTTCTGTATTTGTAAGCACTGGCTGTGGAAGACGAACCATCTTACAGTTGCTTTCGTCTGGAGTAAGGATGTTTGTACCAACTGCACCGATGTATTCAGTAAGTGACATTACAAGTTCCTCGCGAATAGGGTCGATGGCAGGGTTTGTTACCTGAGCAAACTGCTGACGGAAGTAATTGAAGAAAATCTGTGGTTTGTCCGAAATGACAGCAAGTGGAGTATCGTTACCCATTGCAGCAACAGGTTCCTGACCTGCAGTACACATTGGGATGACTGTCTTGTCAATATCTTCCTGGCCAAAGCCGAAGTTGAGGAGTTTGCGTTCGAAGTTAGGAACACTGTTATCAACCTTACGACCGCTCTTAAGTTTTTCGAGCTGAATACGGTTTGTAGAAAGCCACTGACGATAAGGATGCTCATTTGCAAGTTTCTCCTTAATCTCTCCATCGTAGTAAATCTTACCTTCTTGAGTATCAATAAGGAGAATCTTACCTGGCTGGAGACGACCCTTCGAAACAACATCACCTGGTTCGAAGTCCATAACACCAACCTCACTGGCTACTACCATCATGCCACCCTTTGTGATAGTGTAGCGTGAAGGACGAAGACCATTACGGTCAAGCATACCACCAGCAAAACGACCATCACTGAACATAAGAGCTGCAGGACCATCCCAAGGCTCCATGAGGATAGAGTAGTATTCGTAGAATGCCTTCAAGTCTTCAGAGATAGGATTCTTGTCGTTGAATGACTCTGGAACAAGAATTGCCATAGCTTGAGGAAGTGAAAGACCAGACATTACGAGGAATTCAAACACATTGTCAAGTGAAGCCGAGTCACTCATATCTTCCTGAAGGATAGGGCGAATCTCCTTGATGTCGCCAAGAGCAGGAGAAGAGAGTACACTTTCACGAGCCTTCATCCAACCACGGTTACCACGAACAGTATTGATTTCACCATTGTGGCAGAGGAAACGGAATGGCTGAGCAAGCTTCCACTTAGGGAATGTGTTTGTAGAGAAACGAGAGTGAACAAGTGCAAGACCACTTGTAAAGTAATTATTTGAAAGGTCAGGGAAGTATCGACGGAGCTGACCAGATGTCAACATTCCCTTGTAAATAATATCCTTTGAAGAAAGCGAACAGATGTAGAAGTCCTCATCATTGATGCGGTTCTCAATCTTCTTACGCATCTTGTAGAGAGTGCGTTCGAATGTAGGAACATTATCCTCTGTCACGCCAGTGATGAAAATCTGCTTGATGTCTGGTTCCACTTCACGAGAACCCTCACCAAGAACTTCTGGATTTGTTGGCACATTTCTCATGTGCATAAGATTGAGACCTTCACGCTCAATCTCTTCAATCATAATCGAAAGAATGTCTGACTGCTTCTGTGGATCCTTAGGGAGAAATACGAGACCAGTTCCGTACTTACCTTTTTCAGGAACAGGAATACCCTGAAGGAGAATAAACTCATGTGGAATCTGAAGGAGGATGCCGGCACCATCACCAGTTTTGTCGCGTGTTTCAGCTCCTCGGTGTTCCATGTTTTCAAGAACTTTCAGTGCGTTGTCAACAAGTTCGTGACTCTTGCCTCCATGAATGTTTACGACCATACCGACACCACAAGCGTCGTGTTCGTAATCTGCACTGTACAGACCAAGATTTCTTTTTACCATTGTTTTGTGTTGTTTATGTTGTTTTGAATAAAATGTCTTTATGACGATTTGTGTCGCGTTTTATTTTGCTTTATGCTGTGGCTATTTGTCACTTCATTATCAAATCGGTTGCAAAGTTAGTAAAATAATTTCTTTTTGATACTATAAATTAATGTTTTTCTGCAAAAAAGTAATAATTTTGATAAATAATACTGAAAAAAGGCAGAAAAATGCGAGATTTATTAGAAAAAAGGTAGGGAAGATGAAGAAAAATGTAAGAATTGTTGGTAAAAGAATGTGAAATGTTTTTGTACGCAAAAGCCGACACCTATTTTATATATATAAAAGTTGTAAAATGCTTGATGATTGATATAATAGAAGAATAAGATAAAACCACCGCAAGTTTAGCCTCATTCGACCGCAAGAATGACCTCATTCGACCGCATGTTTTGCTTCATTCTTCCGTATGTTTTTCCGACTCTCTAAGTAGATGCTTTTTTTATGCTTCAAAACCTTCACAGTAAATAACTATTATATAATAAGTTATCTATCTGTGAAGGTTGTGAAATGGGGTAATAATTTTGTTGTATGTAGTAATATAATAATTCAATTATTCATTAACCACATTTATTGGTTCTCCATTGATGAATGCCTCGATATTTTCAGTACAAATATTAATCAATCGTTCACGAGCTTCATGAGTTGCCCAAGCGATATGAGGAGTAAGGAAACAGTTCTTGGCAGAAAGGAGTGGATTGTCTGCAGAAGGAGGTTCGGTAGTGAGGACATCGGCTCCGTACGCAGCTATCTCTTCATCGTTGAGTGCTTCAGCAAGGTCAGCATCATTGACAAGTGGACCACGACCTGTGTTGATGAGGATGGCACTTGGTTTCATCTGCAAGAGCCTTTCTTTGTTTACAAGATGTTTTGTAGTAGGAGTAAGTGGACAATGGAGAGAGATGATGTCGCACTCCTCGAAAATGTCATCAAGGTCTGCCTTGCGTATTCCTTCCGGAAGAACGTCTTCATCTTTGCTTGTGAAAGCAAAAACTTTAAGTCCGAATCCAAGAGCAATGCGAGCTGTTGCCATTCCTGTATTGCCAAGACCTATGATGCCCATCTTCTTTCCATAAAGTTCGAAGAGGTTGTGGTCGAGGTATGAGAAATCAAGACTCTCGCTCCATCTGCCATGGCGGTTCTCATTAGCATAGTAGTCTGCTCGACTTACTATATTTAAAAGGTGTGAGAAAACCATCTGTGCGACAGACTCAGTAGAGTAGGCTGGAATGTTGGTCACGATTATGTTCTGGCGTGTTGCCTGTTCGATGTCAACAACATTATAACCAGTTGCAAGAACTCCAATGTATTGAAGTCGGGGCAGCATATTGAGCACCCCGCTATCAAGTATAACTTTGTTAGTGAGCACTATTTCGGCACCTTTGCATCGAGATATGATTTCATCTGGTTGTGTTCGGTCATAGATTTCGACATCGGCCAACTTTTCTATCTTTTCCCATGAAAGGTCGCCAGGATTAACGGTATAGCCGTCAAGTATAACTATTTTCATCTGTTTATCAATTTTGATGCAAAAATATATAAAATTCGCCATTGACACAAATACTAATGGACTTTTTTTGAAATAAATCATAAAAGATAATTAGAAACGGAAAAAATGCACTATCTTTGCACTAAATAATAATAATGTAAAGATATTGATATGAGTGTAGAAACACATGAAGAAGAAAAATACGAATCTGTTAGTTTCGTAGAAGAGATTATTCGTAAAGATTTGGCAGAAGGTAAGAACGGAGGAAGAATGCAGACTCGTTTCCCACCAGAGCCAAATGGTTATCTGCATATTGGTCATGCTAAGGCTATTGCTATTGACTTTGGTATGGCACAGAAGTATGGTGGTGTTTGTAATCTCCGTATGGATGATACTAATCCACAGAAGGAAGACACAGAATATGTTGAAGCAATAAAGCGTGACATCGAATGGCTTGGTTTCAAGTGGGGCGATGTACTCTATGCTTCTGACTATTTCCAGAAACTTTGGGACCTTGCTGTTGAACTCATTAAAGAGGGTAAGGCTTATATTGATGAACAGTCTGCTGAAGAAATTGCTGCCCAGAAGGGTACTCCAACTCAACCTGGTACAAACAGTCCTTACCGTGACCGTCCTATTGAAGAGAATCTTCGTCTCTTTGAATATATGAACAGTGGTGAGTGTGAACCTGGTAAGATGATTCTTCGTGCAAAGATCGACATGGCAAGTGACAATATGCACTTCCGTGATCCAATCATGTATCGAGTTCTTAATATGCCTCACTGGCGTACTGGAAATAAGTGGAATGCTTATCCTATGTATGACTATACTCATGGTCAGTGTGACTATTGGGAAGGTGTAACTCACTCTCTCTGTACACTCGAATTTGTGAGCCATCGTCCACTTTATGATCTCTTTGTGGATTGGGCAAAGATTGCAGAAGGAAATGATAAGCCACTTGATGACAACCGTCCTCGACAGACAGAATTTAACAAACTAAACCTCACCCATATCCTCCTTTCGAAGCGTAATCTCCTTGTGCTTGTTAAGGAAGGGGTTGTAAATGGTTGGGATGACCCTCGAATGCCTACAATCTGTGGTTTCCGTCGTCGTGGTTATAGCCCAGAAGGTATCCTTTCATTTATAGACAAGATTGGTTATACTAAGTTTGATGCACTCAATCAGATGTCACTTTTTGAAAGTGCTGTGCGTGACGACCTCAACAAGAGAGCAGACCGCGTAAGTGCTGTGGTTGATCCAGTCAAGCTTATCATCACTAACTTCCCAGAAGATAAGGTCGAAACATATACAGCTATCAACAATCCAGAACTCAAAGATGCTGAAGGTAATGTTATCACAGAAGGTAACACTCACGAGATTGAGTTCAGCCGTGAACTCTGGATTGAACGCGAAGACTTCATGGAAGATGCTCCAAAGAAGTTCTTCCGACTCGGTCCTGGTAAGGAAGTTCGACTCAAGAATTCATACATCATTCGTTGCCCAGAAGAAAACTGCTGCAAGAAGGATGCTGATGGCAACATCGTGGAAATCTATGCAGAACTCATCCCTGAGACTAAGACTGGCGAGGCAAATGCCAACATGAAGATTAAGGGTAAGACAATCCACTGGGTAAGTTGCAATCATTGTCTTGAAGCAGAAGTTCGTAACTATGACCGTCTATGGCTTGTTGAGAATCCTCGTGATGAAGTGGCTAACTACAGCAAGGAGCATGATGATGTTCGTGGTATTGAAGCAATGCGTCCATTCCTCAATCCTGATAGTCTTAATGTTCGTAAGGCATACGTTGAGAAGTGGCTTGCTACTCGTAAACCACTCGATTATCTCCAGTTCCAGCGTATTGGTTACTATAATGTTGACCCTGATTCAACTCCAGACCATCTCATCTTCAACCGCACAGTTGGTTTGAAGGATAATTGGAAGAAGTAAGAACATTCACTCAATTCAATAATTCAACACTTTTGCGAAACGATTATTTCGAATCAGACGAGTTCAAGTCTATTCTTGAGAAATATGAAGCATCGGAGAAGCAGGGCATTCCTTGCTACTTCGATGCAGAAGATTTTATGGACCTTGCAGATAACTATCTTCTTGCAGACCGTCCTGATGATACATTAAGAGTCTTGGAGTTGGCAGAAAAGCAACACCCTAATAATGATGACATTCAATGTGTAAAGAGTGGTACTCTGATTTATCTTCATCGTTATGCTGAAGCACGAGAAATCATAGATTCCATTTCTTCGGATAATAATGGAAATGCACTTTATCAGAGAGCTCAACTTGCTTATGCTCTTGATAAAGATATAGATACAGCAGAGGAGTTGTTTACTGATTGGATTGAATTTGAAGAGAATGCCTCGAAACATGATGCAGAGGAAGACAGACAATTCCGTCTTCGTGATGCTTATCTTCATGTTCTCACCTCTTTAATTGAACTATCTGATGGTGGATATGATGAAGAGATCGTAAAGCGTTGGGTAGAAGAATATTATGCTCGTTTCTCTCCTCTTGGTGGAAATGACTGTGACCTTTCACTTGCTGATATGGTTCGTAACGAAGGACTTTCTGATATGGTAGAGAAGATTTATGCCTCTCTTCTTGAATATGACCCTTATATCAACTATGGTTGGACTGTTCTTTCTGCCGCGCAAATTGTTAATGGACATTATAAAGAAGCACTTGAATCTGTTGAGTTTGCTCTTGCTATCGACCCGGAAAATATGGATGCAATTCTCAATAAGGCTCATGCTTGTTATTCAACTGGTGATAAGGAAAAGGCTTTGCCTCTTTTCGAGAAGTTTCTTGCTAAATATCCTGATCCAAACCAATATCTGCCATACGCAGTTTGTTTGATTACTCAAAATAGAGGTAATGAGGCTGAACCATATCTTAAAGAATCTGAAGAGTTTGTGCTTTTACACAAAGAACATGAAGATTACTATTGCCAGTCTAATTACGAACTTGCTGAAGCATATCTTTCAATCTTAAACCTTGAACGTGCGCTTGATTGTATTCATCGAACACTTGAAGTATGTCCAAAGGATGCTGATTGTCTTTTGCTTGAAGGAACTATTCATTTGGCAAACAATGACATTCATAATTGCATAATGAGTTTTACTTCTTGCATTCGCAATGCAGTGGATAAAGTAATGGCAACCTGTTCCATATCGTTGCGTTTCATATTGCAAGGACAAGAACAGATTGCTTTACAAATACTTAATACCGCAGATGAATACGGTAGTAGTGAACCATCCTATCGATTTGTTTCTGCTCATCGAGCATTGGCATATCTTCAGATGCACAATATTGATGAATTCCTTAAATACTTCAAACAAGCATCAGAGGAATGTCCGGATATGCTCCAAACTTTATTCTACGATAAATTTCCTCCAACAGTTGAACCAAAAGACTACTACAATTATATTGTTAGTCATCCTTTTGGTGATGTTTAATAAACAAATTTAATACTGCTCGTTTTCGTTAGGGAAACTACAATCCTTCACATCACTAACATATTGACCGATAGCATCAGTCATGATAGTGTGGAGGTCTGCATAACGGCGAAGGAACTTAGGTGTGAAACCCTTGTTCTTTCCAAGCATATCGTCAATCACAAGCACCTGACCATCACAACCATTTCCTGCACCAATTCCAATAATAGGAATAGTGAGTTCTTGTGCAACCCGAGTTGCAAGTGCTGCAGGAATCTTTTCGAGTACAATAGCAAAACATCCTGCATCTTCCAAAGCGTGAGCATCACTAACCAATTTGTTTGCTTCTGCTTCTTCCTTTGCACGAACAGAATATGTACCGAACTTATTTATGCTCTGAGGTGTAAGACCAAGGTGTCCGCAAATAGGAATACCTGCATCAAGAATCTTTCGTACAGCTGGCAAAATCTCAACGCCGCCTTCAAGCTTCAAGGCATCACAATGAGTTTCCTTCATTATGCGAATAGCATTCGAAACGGCTTCAGTTTCATTTACTTGGTAAGTTCCGAATGGCATATCACATACTACAAGGGCACGCTTCACGCCTCTCACTACAGCCTTAGCATGATAAATCATCTGGTCGAGAGTGATTGGGAGGGTAGTCCAGTTACCTGCCATCACATTACTTGCACTATCACCAACCAAAATGATATCTACACCGGCACCATCAGTAATGGTTGCTGTTGTATAGTCGTAAGATGTCAGCATGGCAATCTTCTTGCCTTCCTGCTTCATTGAAATCAATCTATGTGTTGTGACCTTACGCTGGTCTTCTACGAGATAACCTGCCATTTTCTTTATTAATTTTATAATAAGGTGTTGTTTTAAGGATTGTCAGTCAAAAATATGTATTGACTTTCTTTTTGTTATTTTATGTATAAGTGTGCAAATCGTCTTCTTCAAGTCGTATTGCTCTAAAATTGCGATGCAAATTTACGAATAATTCTATTCATACAACGAAATAATCTAATAAAATCATTCTTTTTGAATAATTTTTTCTTAAAATGTTTGGAAGAAAAGATAATAATCTGTACTTTTGTCTTTGAAACAAATAAGTTTTGAAAAACAAAAAACAATTTTATATATCAACCTTAAATAAAACAACAAAAAGTTATGGCTCAGAAAAGAGTTTATACCTTCGGTGCTGGTAAAGCAGAAGGTGACGCTTCAATGCGTGAGACACTCGGTGGTAAGGGTGCTAACCTTGCTGAAATGAACCTTATCGGTGTTCCAGTGCCTCCAGGTTTTACAATCACTACAGATTGTTGTAATGAATATTATGTAGTAGGCGAAGAGAAGATTAAGGAACTTCTTCAGGACGAAGTTATGGCTGCAGTTGCTCACACAGAGGAACTCATGAACAGCAAGTTCGGTTCTGTAGAAAACCCACTCCTCGTTTCTGTTCGTTCAGGTGCTCGTGCTTCAATGCCAGGTATGATGGATACAATTCTCAACCTCGGTCTTAATGACGAAGTTGCTGAAGGTCTCGTAAAGAAGACTGGCAACCCACACTTCGTATATGACTCATATCGCCGTTTCGTTCAGATGTATGGTGATGTTGTAATGGGCCTCAAGCCAGTTAACAAGGAAGACATCGACCCATTTGAAGCTATTATCGAAAAGGTTAAGGAAGAGCAGGGCGTTACTCTTGACAAGGACCTCTCAGTTGAGTCTCTCAAGAAGCTCGTTGAACTCTTCAAGGCAGCTATCAAGGAGCAGACTGGTCAGGACTTCCCAAC
>CALBJW010000141.1 GCA_937893145.1 uncultured Prevotellaceae bacterium
GTGATGCGAGTCATGGCATCCTCATTGAACTGCTCGAAGTCGTTGATGGCTTGGTTGGCAAGTATGTTGCGGTCCGAGATGAAGAGTATGCGAGGTTGCTGTGTAGTGCCTCGTATGTTCCACCGAGTAGTGAAGAGTTTCCAGCATATCTGAAAGGCGGTATAGGTCTTTCCCGTACCTGTTGCCATCGTGAGGAGAATGCGGTTCTGCTTACGAGCCACAGCACTCAGCACATTGTTGATGGCTATCTCTTGATAATATCTTGGAGTGCGACCGCCACCACGATTCAGGGCACAGAGGTTGAACTTATCTCGCCAGATGTTCTCGTCGGGATAAGTCATCTTCCACAGCTCCTGCGGACTTGGGAATTTATCCACAGGTCCCTCCGTACTCGGAATGATGTAGTTACCCTTCGCATCCTTCACACCCATGTCGATAGCCCAAATCTCATCGCCATTCGTGCTGTAGGTGAAACGGATTTGAAGCATCTCAGCATAGAGCTTTGCTTGGTCCACACCGACTGCCACATCGAGTTCATCGCTCTTCGCCTCGATGACAGCCAGTTTCTTACCCTTATACTCCAGGATATAGTCTGCCTTCTTCGGGTGCGAATGCTTCACGCTCGATATCTGTCCCGGTGCAATCTCGTAAGCTCTCTGTTCGGTCAGGATTTCGCTCTCCGGCACTTGTTCCCAACCCACAGCATAGAGTGCAGGGTCTATCTTCTTCCTTCGTGTTGCGGTTTCGTCCATAATGAGTATTCTTTGGTTCTATGGACATCTGCTACAAAAAGATATCCACATTGCATTTTGTTGCAATGTGGATTATATTGTTATGGTCTATAAGCCATATCTGTGAAAATCAAGTCTATTATGTAAACCGAATGCTCATCGTACTTGTAATAGATGGAGCATCGGGGATGGTTGACATAAATTCTGTAAGTGAAAGCTTTGCTCTTCTTCTTCATTCTTCCTATGCCTGGTGAACAAGAAATAGCAGCTACCGATTCGTTGATATCTTTAGCGAAGGACTTGACAAATGATTCTCCGCAATTAGCCAGATACCAAAGTGATTTGTCATCAAACTTCTTCAGAGCCTTCTGGCTCCACTTGATTACAAGCTGAGCCATCGTTGCATCACATTTTGAACTTCTGCATCAGTAGCGTACCCGCTTTCTTCTGCTTCTTGTTCTATGCGTTCCCAATCTTCTTCAGTCTCAATCTTGTCATATTCGAAAGGTGCATCAATCAAGAAGTTTTTGGCTTCGAGTTCCTTAGCAGTCTTCAAGTCGTAGTTAGCATAGACAAAGTCGTGCATGAAGTTGTATCGGGAGTCACGCAATGGTGCATCATCTGCGATAGAGCCAACAGAGGATAATACTTGTTGCACTTCCATATCAAAGATAGGTTCACCTGCAAGAGAAACTTTCTCTTCATCTATCTTATATTTTTTTTCTGTATGCTTCATGTCTTTACCTGTAATATTTGTCTGCAAATTTACAAAAAAAACTAAAGCAATCTACTTGATAACGAAGAAAAATACGCTAATTATACCAAACAGGCATATTTCTCACAGATTTTTTGTAGCAGTTTGTCAAAGAACGAGTTATTTTTTATTCAAATGTTTCTTTTAATATCGCTTGCTTCAGTGCTTGGCAGTTAGCAAGTGTCTTGTTGTAGTTTTGTTCGAGTTGTGATATATATTGAGAGAGGGTGTCGAGGGTTTGAACGATTTGTTGTTGTTCGGGGAGAGGGGGGAGGCAAAGCTTCACATCATCAAGCATGTATCGAGTAATTTGATTTATCATGTTGGCTTCTCCCTTCTTAATTTGATTTTTGAACAAATCTGATTGAAAGAAGTAAAAGAGATATGGGTTGTATTCACTTTTTATAACCATCATAAAAGCTCCATATGTCATATTTTCTTTTAATTCAGGAATCAAAGCTACTTTACCAACTAATTTTGAACTTCCGTTACGACTACACATCAATATGTCTCCTTTCTCGACATATAAAGTATCTTTTATTTGAGTATCAACCCTAACGATATCATGCAAGTCTAATTTTCCATTTTGTATATTAGATGAACGCAAGACAATTGTACCTTTTTCTTTTACATTTGTTGGCTTATATGTAAGACCAATCGAATATCTTGAGACCTCATTCAACTTCTTCTCCTCCCATCCATCTTTCTTCTCCATCAACTTCTTCAATTTTGCTTGAAACAAAGCCTTTGCGTGTTCAAGTGCTTCCTCTGCTTGCTTTGAGAGTGCATCAATTTTGGCGAATGAAGCATCAAGACGAGAAACTATGCGTTGTTGCTCGGAGAGAGGAGGAATGGGAATGATATAACTATTAATTTGTGCTGTACTCAGATTTGGTTGTGCTGCACCAGCAGCTATTTTTAGACTTTCTTCAGATTTTGTATGGAGATAATAATAAAGAAAATCGTGGTTTAATATTTCTTTGTTTTCTCTAAATGCACCAACACGCTGATTTAAATAAAACTGTTTCTTAGTTTCATTTTTACCAATTTTACCCGTTGTACCTCCTGACATAGCAATTAGTATTTCTCCGGGATAAATTATATATCTACTCAAATCTTGTTGATAGTCTTTTGGGTTGAAATAGACAACATTACTGTCGTCAATTTTATTGTTTTGAATGTCTGAAATTCTTATAATAGGCATTCCTTCTTCTGTAAATTTGTTGCTCTTAAAAGCAAATCCACTGAAGAATTTACAAACCTCACTCAACTTACAATACTTCCACCCCTCTTTCATCTCATCTCCTCCATCATCTTTTTGGCTTCCTCTTCAATTCCAAGTTCGAGAATCTTTTCAATATCATAAAGGATTCTACGACTTTCACGGTTGAGTTCAAAGAGTTCAAAGAATATGTCGCGTGGAGTACGCTCATCAACCTCCTCCACCTTGTTCGGATTCTTCACACTAAGGTCGCAGCTCTCATCAAGAGTGCTGACATCAAGAGTCCACGAACATTCGCTCTCCTCCTGTGTCTGCTGCTTGGCAAGGAAATCTGCCATATCTGCTTCAGTAAGTGGATTGGTCTTTGTGAAATGCTTGTCGAGCTGATAATACCAAACCTTCTCCGTAGGTACTCCCTTTGTGAAGAACAACACTACGGTCTTCACACCTGCACCTGTGAACACTCCCGATGGGAGGTCAAGTACAGTGTGCAGGTTGCACTCCTCGAGCAGCATCTTGCGAACAGCACTCGCATCACCATTGCTGAGGAAAGTGTTCTTGATGACAATACCTGCACGACCGCCCACCTTGAGCATACGAATGAAATACTGCATGAACATATAGGCAGTCTCCGAAGTACGAATCTCAAAGTTCTGCAACACCTCGCCTCGCTCATTTCCACCAAATGGAGGATTGGCAAGGATGACATTCTTACGGTCACGCTCCTGTATGTTAGCAAGATTTTCTGCAAGAGTATTTCCATGAGTGATGTTTGGGGCAGCCACTCCGTGAAATATCATGTTCATGGTAGCAATGATGTAAGGCAATCCCTTCTTCTCCTTACCATAGAAAGTGCTTTTCTGCAAAGCCTCACTGTCCGAGATACTCTGTACCTTCTCCTGCATGTAGTTGAAGGCTTCGCACAGGAAGCCAGCACTTCCGCACGCAGGGTCCATCACAGTCTCCCCAATCTTAGGGTCAACCACCTTTATGATGCTACGGATAAGCGGACGAGGAGTGTAGTATTCGCCACCATTACGACCAGCATTACCCATGCGCTGGATATTGCTCTCGTACAGCACAGTCATCTCGTGCTTGTCCTCTGCCGACTGGAAACGAAGTCCATCCACAAGATTGATAATCTCTCGCATATTATAGCCAGAGCGAATCTTGTTGTGGAGTTCATCGAATATCTCACCAATCTTATATTCGAGCGAATCAGTAGTAGCAGCAGTATCCTTGAAACGCTTGAGAGTTGGGAAGAGTTTACCATCCACAAACTGCACAAGGTCATCGCCCGACATAGCATTAGTGTCGTCGAGCTTACCGTCCTTCGTCTTAGGCGCAGCCCAAGCACTCCAACGATTGAACCCAGTGATGATACGCCTGTACTCCTTGCCTTCAAGTTCAGCCTCTTCCTCGCGTTCAGTCTCAAGGTCATCGAGGTACTTCAAGAACAGCATCCACGACTTCTGTTCGAGGTAGTCCAGTTCGCTGCTGCATCCAGGTTCTTTCCAAAGTATCTGGTCTATCTGTCGGAAGGTATTCTCATACTGCATGAGCCACCTCCCTTTCTACCATCTCGGTATCTCTCTGCAAATCAAGAGAGAGCAAGCGATTCAAACTTTCCGCTTTACCCCCCCTAAAATGCTGATACTCAACACATTCATAATCATAATATGTATCAGTCAGTTTAGTTGCATCTAATCAAAGGTACAATCCCATTGATTAAGTGTCAATATTCATTCTATTTATTTGCTTGCAAATATACAATCTTTTCTCCATACCACAAAGATTATTGACAGAAAAA
>CALBJW010000142.1 GCA_937893145.1 uncultured Prevotellaceae bacterium
GTCATTTCTTCCACAGGCAGGGCTTCCACCTCGACTTGCAGGTCTATACGCTCCAAGAAAAGAGGGTCCACTGATTGTGTCCACTTTGCGCACGCTCCATACTGATTGTTGTAGTGTCTATGATGCTTTATCAAGGACACTGCTGAATGAGTATTTGTTATAACATTCACGCCAATCATACTGCAAAGTTAACACTTTTTGTTTAATAAACAACAAAAAATGGTATTTTTTTGAGTGCTTTAAGTACTTTTAAGTAAATAAGGACTATCATACATATCATTTACCTTTGAAAAGTCCACAGAATGTTTGTCCGTTAATCAAGTTCTTTATATCTATCTGCCGCTTCTAAAAGTTGCATCTTTACTTTTCTTGCCACATCAATCGGGGAAATGACTTTTATTAGACTCCCATATCTCATGATGTATCTCATGAAGTCACCTGTTGGGCGCAATGTGAACTCATAGTCTGCATATTCTTCTCCCCAAAACAGTTCCTTTTGTGAATGATGCCAGGGCAAATCTCTCATATAAAATCGTTGTAAGCCATAGGCACGGACTATTACCTTTTGGACAGGTGTGTCATCGTCTCTATATACTCCAAAACAATCCTTAAAGTATTCGGTTGCACTGAAGTACTTGTCCATTTCAAACTTTTCGTCTGTTTGCTGAATGTCTTTTACCCTATCGAGAGAGTAAGTCTTGAAGTATTCCGTATAGCCTTTAGGCAATCCCTTTCGCCTTGTAGGTTTCTCACCCTCATGGACAGGTCGCTGGAATTGACCAATTACATACCAACGGCATTGGAACAGCCTTAGACAATAAGGGGCGAAAGTCACATTGCTGCATGTGTCACTGTCATATTTCTGGTATGTAAGATTGATTCTTACCCGATGCTTCATGGCACTGATAATCGTGTGCAGATAGTTGCCATCACTTGGAACCGATTCCAGAAGGATGCGCTCGGCAAGGCTAAGACTGTCGGTAAGTAAGTTGTTTACTGTAATGGTTGACAACATCCAGTTTTGGATGGAATCCTCTGAAAGTACATGATCATTGCTGATATAGTACTTATACTCATCATGCGTGTCACATTCAATGGCAATACCAAAAATATCCTCTATGGCATTCTTATGGCGCAGAAAAGTATTACGAGCAATGTCGATTCCTTCACTCATGTCTGTGCTTAGCCATTCCTTGTTTATGTCACTCAGAGAAATTTTACCACGATGGCGAATGAGATTCACCAGCCAAATGTATTCTTTGAACATCATATAGGTTTTCATAGAACACAAAGTTAATAAAAAATACCCAAAACTATTAAACATCTATGTTTTTTTACATCCTGCACCACGATTTGGTGCAACTGGACGTTATATTTGTAGTGCGGAACTGCACGGAATGTGTGATTCTATGAACAATTTATAGAAATTGTAAAGGAGAAAATGATATTGTACTTTGATAGAAAAAAGAATAGATTTGACGTTTCATGCGTTACTTAATATTCACTTTTAATATTACACATTATGAATTACAAATGCTGGATGTATGCAGGTTGCTATGCCCTGCCTACTCTCTCTCTTTGCGTCCAAAGATGATGCAATGGAGATTCATGGTGCGGTTCAATGGCTTATAAAAGCCTATGAGGATTACCGCAACCGAGTAATTAACCAAAGAATGAGCTACAAGGCTTTCATGGAGGAAAACCATGTCAGGCTCAACATGCCTATCTTTCTTGAAGAGGATGCTTCCTACAGCGATTTACTGCAAGAAGCAACCGACAGAGACAAGGTCAAGCATATTCTTGAAAACCGCAAGTTCACTGAGAAGAACTTTGCCTGTGACTCATTCGGGGAAGCAGATGCCATCAAGATGATTGCCAAGTACAATTCCATCGGTTCTAATACCCCAACAAGCGTATCTGAAAAAATCTCACCTCTTGCCGAATATCCTCAGGAAGCAAAAGAGGCACTTGCCAAGGTCTTTCATAAACACAAGCTGCTCTGCCCAGACATTTCCAGTGAAGACCTTGTCGCTCTCTTAACTACGGGCATTCCTTCGTGCAAATACATGATTCCACCTTACACAAGGAACTGTGATTTGGGGTTGGTTCTTAACATTCTGGTTTCCGTGGGAGCATTGCCGAGGAATTGGTGCTCCATCATTTGCACGCATGGAATGTTACTTACCGCCAAATGTGTTGGAATACAACGCAAGAATCTCTGTGCAACTGTACACAAGTTTGACGGCTACAAATCATATTCTCTGCATGACAGGCAGAAGGATATAGAGCATGACACCATACTGGCTTTATCAAGTGTCCCCAATGTGCTGAAACATCTGAAGAAGTAACGTCATCCAGTCGTTTAGCACAAGATTTGGCTAAGAATTTTATTAGATATATTAGCAGTGCCAATAGTGCTAATAAATGTATCTAATCATTTGTACTAATTTTGCCTCGCAATCAAAATGGTTGTGGGGCATTTTTGTCCATATTGTCTTATAATAATATAATAGCTCTATGTCAAACGTATCAAACCAGAACTCTCCACCTAAGAGTAGCTCTTATCTTCAGGAAATCCGGGATGCAGTAGTGGGCATCCATGATATTCTCCAGAAAAATCAGATTAAAGAAGGTAAGGAAGATGCTGCAAAAGTTGGAATGCATCAGCATCAAGCCGCAGAGGATGTGCTACTCAGTAAAGAGGTCGTGCTGCAACAACTAAGAATCAGTCCATCTACCCTTGCAAAATGGAGATTCAAGAAATCAATCAAGTACGTCAACAGTGGTACAAGACTTGTATTTTACAACTATGTCGATCTGATGGATGCCCTTGCAGACAATAGACTCACTGCACGAGGCTTTAATCCATTTGCAGCATATAGGCGCATGTTGCAATGGTACAAGAAGAACATTGAGAACCCAAGCCAACCATAATATATATAATAAGGTGATGAAAACGAAAGAAATCAAGGACGAGATTCTAAGACTGACAGACAATGGCCGTCTTGTCTTTGAACATTACTCTGGATGCAAGAAGGCTAAAAAGAATTTCCTAAATCCTGAGTATGAGGACACCAAGCCATCATGTAGCTATTTCTACTCCGACCAAAAGCAGATGTACCTCTACAAAGATCATGGAGGCGACATCAAGGGGGATTGCTTCCGCTTTGCTGCAGGTTGCCTGAACCTGGACTGTAAGAGCCAGTTCCGGCAGGTTCTTGAGTGTATCAACAAAGACCTTTCGCTTTTCATCGAAATGGATGGAAAAGATAATCCATCCATCAAGAAGGAGAAGAGCCGTCTCAATTTGTTGAAGGCTGTTGAGTCTGGTATCATTGATACCATAGCGACTGACCATGCGCCTCACGCTTGGAGCGAGAAGGAGGGTGACTGCTTGCAAAGCGCGTCAGGTTATCCTTCCATCCAACACTCTTTGCCGATGATGTTGGAATTGGCGAAAAGAGGAAACTTCACCCGTGAACAGGTCGTGGAGAAAATGTGCCACAACCCGGCGAGAATCTTCAATGTGGAGAAGCGCGGATTCATCCGCAAGGGATATTATGCTGACTTGGTGCTTGTTGAGCCTAATGTGCCTTATGAAGTGAAAAAAGAGGATATCCTATACAAGTGCGGATGGTCTCCGATGGAGGGCGAAACATTGAAATACAAGGTTTCGCAGACATTTGTGAACGGAGTGCTTGTGTATGATG